>CALQIT020000031.1 GCA_943330705.2 Streptomyces griseus | reverse complement strand
TGTGCAGTTCCAGATTAGTTTAGTTCACTTATTAGAGCTTCGGAAGTTTGGGCTAAATAGTTAATAGGACTCATGAAAACAGATTAGCCCCGACTTTGGACCAGGGGTAACTACCTAATCTTGTTCGGGTTTCATGTTTTGAGCCATTTTGTCAAAATATTTTTATGCTTAGGACATCGACAGTATTTTGGAAATTTGCAGGGATCTTCGCCGATTAGAGTAAGTTGCAGTGATAAGGTTTTGGACACCCATCTCAAGCTGATTCGCAGAACTTTTTAACAGGGTAAATTCGCTTTAGTTTGAAGCTCCGCTTAATCTTGAAGCTCCGCTTAATCTTGAAGCTCCGCTTTAGCTTGCGCCCAAAGTTCTTCCTTTTTCTTGCTTGGCAGATCTATGAATTGGTCACGATGAACGCCAGACAATTCCAAAACTTTGCGAAATCGGTCTTCAAAGCGACGATTGGCAACTCGCAGGCATTGCTCTGGTTCCATTTTCAAATGTCTAGCTAATTGGGCAACACTGAATAGCAGGTCGCCAATTTCATGCTCGAGCTCCTTTGGATTCATGTCCACCAGAGCTTCGGCGACTTCGCGGCTTTCTTCTTCGACTTTGGCAAAAACCTGTGCCGGATTTTCCCAGTCAAATTTATACCTCTCGGTTTTGACGCCGATTTTGTAGGCCGATTGCAGGGCCGGAAGATCAATGGGCAGACCGAAAATGGAATTATCCTGTTTTGCCGCCTTTTCTTCGTTTTTGAGGCGTTCCCAGTTTTTCCATACATCATCCAGTCCGATGGTTTTATTCGTAACTTCGCCGGCAGAAAAAACATGCGGGTGACGACGAACCATCTTTTCATTGAGAACGGTGATCACATCCGCCAAAGAGAAGTGGCCAAGGTCTTGCGCCACTTGGGCCTGAAGAATGACCTGAAATAGAAAATCACCCAGCTCTTCGGCGGTCGCCTTTTGGTTTTTACTTTCAATGGCTTCGGCTAACTCAAAGGCTTCTTCGATTGCATATTGGACAAGGGACTTTTGCGTTTGCCCTTGATCCCACGGGCAACCCCCTGGACCACGTAGTTTGGCAACGATCTCGACCAAACGAGAGAATTGGGACAGGACTTCTGACAAAGGACCCGAAGTTTGGTTGTTCATAGGGTCCAGACCTAGCATAATGCAGATAGATTATCATTAAAATTTGAAGTCGTTCTGCCGATAGTTTAATTAGTTTTTGTCGCACGCAGAAACATACGGAGAAACGCTCGGAGCAACATTCGGAGAAATATGAAAAAACGTCCGCAAAAGGGTCGCGAAACTCCGCATGTTCGGGTCAACTACGAGGACCATCGGCTTAGTTTTTTGGATTGGGTTGATCACCTTGGTTCTGAACGCAACTGGCTGTTTCGTTTTTTTCAAGTTTTAATCAAAAAATACCAATTCTGGAAAGTCTTTGGCGCCTTGCTATTCTCTTTTATTCTTGCCTACGCCGTGATGTTTGAAATCCGCACGCCACTTAATTTTCAAGTCGGCGAGGTTGCGAAGTGGGACGTGGTTTCCCCGTCCAGTTTCGAGCTGGTCGACGAGCTTACAACCGAAGAAAAGCGCGCACGCGCAGAAGAAGCGGTGCCCGTCATTTTTGATTTTGACCCCACCGTTTTTGAGCGGACTTCGAACCTTGTCTACCTCGGATTTCGCAACATGAGAGCCGAAATGAAAAGCGTCGCCTGGCCGACGAAGGCCAGCGATCGTGAAGTGACCGTAAAGGAATTTTTTAATCATAAAATTGCGTTTGAAAAGGATGTTCGAGTTCTAGTTCCGGATCATCTTTTCGAATGGTTGGTGCAAAATCAATTTGGTGTCCGGGTTGAAAATATCGTAATTGAAAATTTGCGTCTTTGGAATCAAGCTAAACTTGTTGAGAACCTGGATAAATCGATTCCTTTGGCTCAGAATATGGTTTTAGCCAGAACCGTTTCTAAGAACAACAAAGGCAAAGAGTTCACCGTCCGTAGAACTGATCTATTGGACGTCAATTCCAACGAGGCCTTTAAAGTCAAAGCCTCGCGGGCAGGCAAGCTCAGTGACAAGGACCTTGAAAATATCGAAATCTTTTCGCGACTTTTTTTGGCACCAAACTTGACCTTGAATAAGCAAGAGATGGCATCTCGCCGGCAAGGGGCCCGTGAATCCGTACTGCCAGTGACAATTTCGGTGAAAAAGAATCAAGCCATTGTGCCTGCGGGGAACGCTATCCAGCCCATTCACTTGCAGATTTTTAAAAAAATTGAAAACTTGCGCTCGGACCGACGCCATGGAATTTCCTTGCTGATGCTGGGGCTGACATTTTTTACCTTGATAATTATTTTCAACCAATATTTAACTCGGTTTTCCAATCGGCGATTGAAGCTACACGGCAAAGACTTGCTGGTTATGTGTATCGTGGCACTGCTGACTTTAGGCTTCGTAAAATTCTTTTTGTTTATCACAGAAGCTGCTTTTTCTTCTAAGTTTGGCGAGCTCATTCCGAGCTCTGCCTTTCTCTATGCTGCACCGGTCGCCATGGGGCCAATGCTGGTCGGACTTTTAATCACTTCTGGCGAAGTGGTTTGGATCTTTACGGCATTGACTGCGATCTTAATGGGGATTCTTTCAGAATTTAATTTTGCCTTTGCCGTCATTTCCTTTGCCAGTGGGATTGCTGGCGCTCGTGGTGTTTACTCTTGTAAAAAGCGCAATGATATTTACTGGGCTGGCGTCAGAACAGGCTTGGTCAGTGCGTTGATGATTGCGATGATGATTACGGTGTTAAAATTTGATCAAAGCGACTATCTGCGAGAGCTAGCTTACGCGATTCCATCAGGGTTTTTTGGCGGAATATTGGCCTCAATGATCGCCATGATGGTTGTTCCGCTTTTGGAAAGCATTTTTAACTATACAACTGATGTTAAGCTTTTAGAGCTCAGCAATTTGAATCACCCCTTGTTGAAGGAAATGATCGTTAAGTCACCCGGTACCTATCATCATTCAATGCTGGTCGGTAGCATGGTCGAAGCCGCCGCCGAAGAAATTGGCGGCAATCCATTGCTAGGCAAAGTCATGTGCTACTATCACGATATTGGGAAGGTGGAACATTCAAACTACTTCATTGAAAATCAAAAGGCGGGGCACAATCCTCATGACCATATTTCCCCCTACATGAGCAAAACTTTATTGATTGCACATGTGAAGGATGGAGTCGAGCTGGGCAAGTCTTACAAGTTGGGACAGTCAATTATTGACGGCATCCTTCAGCATCATGGGACAACTTTGATCTCCTTTTTCTATAATAAAGCAATTGATGCCCGAAGCGAAGGTGACACTGAAGTCAGTGAGGAAGAGTTCCGCTATCCAGGGCCGAAACCTCAGTTTCGCGAGGCCGCGCTTTGCATGCTTGCGGATTCAATAGAGGCTGCCGCTCGATCCCTAGATGAGCCAACTCCGGTGCGTCTGCAAAATATTGTGCGCAATATTATTCAAAGAAAATTCATGGAAGGTCAGCTGGATGAATGCAGTTTAACCTTGCGTGATCTTTCGAAAGTTGAATTGGCGTTTACGCGAATTTTACTGGGCGTATACCATCAGCGCATTGACTATCCCAAAGCAGCTGGTGGTGGTGCCGGCGAGACCTCGACACTGACCCCGTTTTTCAGCGTCCAGGGTCAGAAAAGATGAAGCTTCTGAATTTAATCAACGAATCAAAGACCCCAATGCCGAAGGCCTTTGCGTTGGGTTGGTTGACCGCTATGGCAAAAGAGTTAGTTGCGCGAAAAGTTCAGCGGCGAAGTTCGCTTCACAGCGAGCTTTCGGTGATTTTTCTCGATCCCGGGCCAGCAAAGCAATTGAATCTTAAATTTCGTAAAAAAGCATACGCAACGGATATCTTAAGTTTCACTACTGATGGGTTGGGTGAACTTGTTCTTTGCCCACAGGTGCTCAGGAAGCAGGCAATTGATAACGGCCATAGCTTTCGCGAGGAATTTGGCTATCTATTGATTCACGGTGTTCTGCATTTATTGGGCTATGAGCACGAGGCAGGTGGTCAGGAAGAGCAGTTGATGATGAATCTGCAAGATGAAGTATTTGACAGATTGTGCAAAAAATTTAATCTTGGACGACGGGGAAACAAAAAAAATGTCAATCGTCGCCGAAACTTACGAAATAAAGAAAAAAATATCTGATTTAAAAAAGCTATCCGAGGACCTTCGGGGGTATCTTTGACTTAGGTCGAAAGACAAGGCGCCTTGAAGAAGTCATAATGGCCTCTGAAAACCCTGCGATCTGGGGCAAGCCCGACGAGATGCAGAAGCTGAATAAAGAAAAAACTCTGCTCGAAAAATCAATCCATGAATACAATAACTTTAATCGCCGTTTGGCTGATGCCGAAGTCTTAATGGAAATGGCGATCGAGGGCTCGGATGAAGACAGTTTTTCTGAGGCAAAAAGCGAAGTCGTATTGTTAGAAAAACTGGGGCAGGATCTGGAATTGAACCGAGTTCTTAACGGAGAACTTGATGCCAATAGCAGTTATCTTTCAATCCATGCGGGTGCTGGGGGGACAGAGTCCTGCGACTGGGCGGCGATGCTGATGCGGATGTATATTCGCTATGCGGATCAGCATGGGTTTAAGGTTGAGACCCTCGAGATGAGCGAAGGCGACGGTGCCGGGATTAAGTCCGTAACATTGCTAATCGAAGGGCCCTTTGCCTATGGTTTTTTAAAGGCTGAAAGTGGGGTGCATCGTTTGGTGCGCATCTCGCCGTTTGATTCGAATGCCCGGCGCCACACTAGTTTTGCCTCAGTATTTGCATGGGCCGAAGTCGACGATGACATAAAAATTGAAGTTAAAACCGATGACATTGTGGTTGAGACATATCGCTCAAGCGGTGCCGGAGGCCAGCATGTGAACAAAACGGATTCTGCCGTTCGAATGCGCCATTTACCATCGGGAATTGTGGTGCAATGCCAAAGTCAGCGCAGCCAAGTGCAGAATCGCGACAAAGCGATGAAAATGTTAAAAGCAGCCCTCTATGAGCGTGAAGTCGAGGCCCGCAATAAGGCCAAGGCCGATATGGAATTGACGAAGAAAGCCAATGAGTGGGGATCACAAATTCGATCCTATGTCATGCATCCCTACCAAATGGTAAAGGATCACCGGACCTTACATGAGACCAGCCAGGTCAATGATGTAATGGATGGCGAAATCGATGAATTTATTTTGTCCTATTTAAGATCGACCCTTCAGCAGACGGGGGACGTGCAATAGTGAATCCGGTTCGGAAGTTGGAAAACCTTAAGGTCACACTATGGCTTGCCTATCGACTGCTGCGGACCCATGGGGCCAAGCTGTTGACTTTTACCGGGTGGATTGCTTTTTGCGGACTCGTATTGGGCGTCGCCTGTCTTTTTGTATCGATGGCGGTGATGTCTGGATTTGAAGAGACCTTAAAGACAAGTATAACAGATGTGACTGGCCACATTCAAATTGGTGGACCTGCAATCCATCGCCGATCAGCAGAAACACTGATCGAGGAAATAAAGAAAATCGAGCCCAGCCTTGTTGGTTCGGCACGTTTTTTAAATCTTGAAGGGGTTTTGGCCTACCAAGGTCGCATGAATTTTGTGATCCTTCAGGGGATCGACAACAAAGAGGCCGAGCAAGTTTTAAACATGAAAAAGCGCCTGTTAGAGGGGCGGCTTGAGACCGGAAAAGTCGACGACAAGATATCCCTAGCATTGATCGGTAAAGGCATTGCCAAGAATTTTTCGCTAAAAATCGGCGACGAATTTTCTGTGGTGATTCCGTTGGCAAGCGAGGTCGATCCGTCTCAATTCAAAAGAAAATTAGGTCGTCTTCGGGTTTCTGGGATATTGGATTTTGGTAAGTATCAGTATGACTCAAGAACCGTGGTCGTCGATCTGGAAACCAGTCAACGGTTAAACGGAACAGGTGACGGTCGTTATTCAGGAATGCTTCTGAAGTTTAAAGATGCTGAACAAGCCCAGGAGATTTCAAGCCGGCTTTCCCGAGGGCTGGAGCAGGGCTTTAAGTTAACGGATTGGAAGGGGATCGAGTCCAATCTGTTTGATGCCGTTAAGTATGAAAAAATAATCATTTTTTTTGTGATCATGATCATCGTCGTTGCGGCGGCATTCAATGTCAGCAGTGCTCTTTATATCAATGTGATTAAAAGGTACTCGGATATCGGAATTCTTAAATCCTGCGGTTTGTCCAAAAGGCGAGTGATTCAACTTTTTAGCATTCAGGGCTTACTAATGGGTCTGTTGGGTCTTACCGGTGGGGTTATGCTAGGCTCTTTGTTGTGCGTTGCCTTTACCTGGGCGGAGAGTTCCTTCGGCTTGATTCCGGGAAGTATTTATAAAATTGATAAAATTGATTTAAGCGTTCGCGCTTTGGATTTAGTTTCCATTGCCGTCGCGACTTTGTTGATCTGTTATCTTGCGACGTTGGCTCCGGCCCGAAGAGGGGCGAATTTGACTCCGGTTGAGGGACTAAGAAATGAGTGAAAAAAACGAACCACTTTTACGGGCCATTGGCATTACTAAATCCTATGCGCAGGGGGCTGGGGAGCTGCATATTTTAAAAGGTGTGAGTCTAGATATCCAGGAAGGGGAAGCACTGTGTATCGTCGGAGCCTCGGGTGCTGGCAAATCTACCTTGCTGCATATTTTGGGAACATTGGATCGCCCAACCGACGGAAATCTTTTGTTTCAAGGTCGCGATATCTTAGCTTACAGCGACGATGAGATCTCGACTTTTCGCAATCAAAAAATGGGTTTTGTCTTTCAGTTTCACCATCTTTTAGCCGAGTTTACAGCTTTAGAGAATGTCATGATCCCTTGCCGCGTGGCTGGTGAAAGCCGAGCCCACGCTCGGGTCCAAGCCGAACGTTTACTGAAGCAAATCGGGATGGAACATCGACTTGACCATTTTCCGAGTGAGCTTTCTGGAGGTGAGCTTCAGAGGGTCGCGATTGCGCGAGGTCTGGTGCGACGGCCGCAAATTCTTTTTGCAGATGAGCCCACCGGAAATCTGGATTCAAATAATAGCCAAATGATTCAAGATCTATTTTTTCACTTGAAGCAAGTTTATGGACTAACATTGGTGGTTGTGACCCATGATCCACTTTTTGCCCGAAAATTTGGCAAGGTTTTGCGAATCACCGACGGCAAGTGGTCGTCGGTCTGAACTGACTTTGCTTTTGACTTCCCATTGGGGCCTTGTTACCCTTTGACCACTTAGACCTAAGTCCTGAAAAGAATTGGGATTTTAGTAATTAATTGAAGCTTTTCATGAGCTAGAGAGTTGACGTTGAAGCTGTTCTGCCGGAATTTTACGCATCTTAATCTGCTTTCGCGAACAATTCTTCGCGGCGCGTTTGTTTTTTTTCTGAGTCAATTGGCTTGTCTGCCCGCCTTTTCAATCGACGTTTCAGGATTGAAAATCCGCAAGATCGAAATCAAGGGAAATAAGAAAATCGAAAAAGATGCGATTCTTGCCCGGGTTAAATCTAAAGAGGGCGCGACCTACTCAGAAAGCTTGCTGCGTGAAGATCTACAAAATATTTTCAAATCTGGATTTTTTAACGATATCCAAATCGCAAAAGATGTCAGTGGCGGGGCGATTGATTTAATCTATTCAGTTGTCGAAAAGCCATCGATTGTAGAAATTGTCTTTGAGGGAAATACAGAGCTTAAATCCGAAGAGTTGCAAGAAGCCACCGGAGTAAAAACCTACGAAATTCTGAATATGAGTAAGCTTCGTGAGTCCATCGAGAAGCTACAAAAGCTTTGCGAAGATAAAGGCTATTTCTTAGCTAAAATCGAGTATCGTCTTGAGGACGTCGTCAAAGATGAATCCTTGAAGCTCGTATTTTCGATTAAAGAGAACGACAAAGTAAAAGTGAAAAAGATTACCTTCTTAGGTAATCGCAGGTTGCAAGATGGTTTTTTAAAATCCCGACTGGCAACAAATGAAGGTGGATTTTTTAGTTTTCTTTCTGGTTCTGGCGCTTACAAGCAAGACGCTTTTGATCGGGACATGCAGATTCTGCGGTTTTTATATTTTAATGACGGATACGTGCAGGTCAAAATTGACCGTCCCCAAGTTTACGTGACCCCGGATAAAAAGAGCATCTACATTACCATTCGAATTGAAGAGGGCGAACAATTTGAGGTTGGCGAGATCGACTTTGCTGGTGATATTTTATTTCCTAGGCAGGAACTTAGCGATACCATTCAGATCAGCAAACAAAAGATTTTTTCCTATGAAGCCCTGCAAAAAGATTTAAGTGATCTGCAGGCCAAATATGGCGATTTGGGATATGCCTTCGCCAACGTTATCCCACGCACTCGAATCAATGAAAAAGACCGCAAGGTCGACGTCACCTTTGAGCTCGATAAGGGCAATAAAATCTATTTGGGTTCGATCAATGTTGTTGGCAATAGTAAAACCCGCGACAAAGTCGTGCGCCGAGAATTAAAGATCCGTGAAGGCGAACTCTATAATGAAACGCGCAAGCGTGAATCCATTGAAAGAGTTCAGCGGCTTGGATTTTTTGATGAGGTCAATTTTAAAACTTCGACACCTCCTGAAAAGCCAGATCAATTGAATATCGACATCGTGGTCAAAGAACGAAATACCGGAAGTATTCAGCTGGGCGCGGGCTACGGTAGCGCTACAGGCTTTCAATTGCAGGGACAGGTCAATCAGACCAACTTCCTGGGAAAAGGGCAAAAATTAAGTGCCGGCTTAAACATTAGTAGTGATGGCTCTTATTATAATTTTAATTTTACTGATCCTTATTACAACGATACCAGTTGGTCTTTGGGCTACGATGTTTATCAAAGCAATTCCCGCCGCTATGATTATCAAGAGAAAAAGACCGGTGCCGCTGTTCGCCTTGGCCACCCGATTGGCGAAGACATTTCTGCGTCCCTTCGTTACAAGCTAGATAAAACTGAATTGAATGGCGAAACCGACAGCTCTGGGGCGCAAATTACGGATCTATCTATTTTTCCATTGTCTACGGCCTCAGGAATTACCAGCTCGGTGACGGGTACTATCGAGTACGATAAACGAAATGACCGGTTTTCGCCCTCGAAGGGGGTCTACTCGTCGACGTCGTTGGAGTACGCGGGTGTCGGTGGCGACCTGAAGTATACCAAGGGCAATACGACCTTTCGTTACTTCAAAAAGCTATTCTGGGAAGTTGTTTGGCGTAATAACACATCCTATTCCTTTATCGCGTCCCATGATGCCGACAAGGACCCGCCTTTTAATGAGCTCTATTTGTTGGGTGGACCTTATTCGTTGCGCGGATACCGCTTTTTCCGCGTCGGTAAGACTCGATTTTCTCAGAAGACCTATGATGATCCAAACGTGGCGGCTCGTTATAAGAACGACGCCGAGCGAAGATCATATGCAATGAAGCCTTACGGCGGCACCAAGCAGTTGTACTACCAAACTGAGTTTGAATTTCCGATGATCGCAGAAGCTGGAATAAAAGGCGTTTTTTTCTATGATATCGGTCAGGCCCAGGATGAGATTTCCGCCAACGACTTTTTCGCGGATGTCGGGTTCGGTTTTCGCTGGTTTTCGCCGATTGGTCCGCTGCGTTTTGAGTGGGGTTTTCCACTCAGCCGGATCGATCAATCTCCGGATCCAGTGGTTTTTGAGTTTTCAATTGGTTCACCATTTTAACAAGGTTTAGGAGGATACATGAAACAATTATTCACAGTGGCGATTCTTTCATTGATGGCGACGGTCGGATTTGCGGAATCGAAAGTGGGCTATGTCGACGTGCAGGCTGCGATTCAAAAAACAGCGGTTGGCAAGAAAGCCAAAGAAAATTTAGATACTGAATACAATAAACGCAAAAAAGAGTTGGATAAACGAAAGGCCGATATTGAGAAAATGGGCCAGGATTTGGAAAAGAAGAAAGCCGTTTTGTCTGAAGAAGTTCTTAATAAAAAGCAAATGGAGCTTCAAGAAGAAATGATGAAGTTTCAAAAGACTGTCGGAGAAAATCAGCTTGAAATTCAGAAAAAAGAAAAGGAACTGGTCGAGCCCATTTTGCAAAAAATGAAAGGCACCATCGAGAAGGTCGCCGTCGCAAAGGGTTACTCCATCGTTTTGGAGAAACAAGGTCAGAATGTTCTTTTCGCACAAAAAGAGGCAGACCTGACGGACTCGGTTGTTGAGGCTTTTGAAAAAGAAAAATAGTTATGAAAATTCATCCAAGTTCGATTATTGATGGTGATGTTAAAATTGCAGAAGGGGTTGAAATTGGCCCCTACTGCGTTATCCAGGGCAATGTCACAATCGGCAAAGGGACTTGGGTCGAAGGCCATGTGACCTTGGGGTCGCGTTATGGGGTCCTTGAAATCGGCGAAAATAATCATTTTTGTCCAGGCTCGGTGATTGGCGGAGCGCCACAAGATGTGACTTACAAGGCCGAACCAACCCGCTTGTGCATTGGAAATAACAATACTTTTCGCGAGTTCTCTACAGCCAATATCGCAACGACCAAAGCTGACCGTGAGACCACAATCGGCGATAATAATTATTTGATGTCCTACACGCATGTTGGGCATGATTCTAAAATTGGTAATAACGTTGTTATCGCTAATAACACCCACCTTGGTGGACACACGGTGATTGAGGACAACGTCGTCATTGGCGGGGTTTGTGCTTTCAATCAATTTGTTCGGGTTGGCAAAGGTGCATTTATCGCAGGCAGCAGTGTTGTGATAAAGGATGTGCTTCCATTCACCAGAGCTCGCGGTAATTACGCCATCTGCGTTGCCACCAATAAGATTGGTTTGGTCCGCAAGGGTGTTGCCCGTGATGAAGTTGAAAATATTCATCGTGCGATCCGGATTTTGCTGATGGGTTCAGACACCATGGACGAGGGGATCGAACGTGTTCATCGCGAATGCGTGGCCTCGACAAATATTGAATACTTATTGAAATTCATTCGCTCCTCGAAGCGGGGTATTGCCAGGGGGCACCGCACTCTGACTCAAGAACCAGAAGATGGTGAATAACCAAGGAGGAGCTGGATGCTGAGAGCTGCTGTAATCGGAGTTGGTTACCTTGGAAACTTTCATTCTCAGAAGTACAAACTCTTGTCGCAAGATCCAAAGTGGGATTTACAGCTTGTCGGGGTTTGCGACAGCCATTTTCCCCAGGCGGAAAAGATAGCTAAAGATCTTCAAGTCCCGGCCTTTTCTCGTCCCCAGGATTTACTGGGTCAGGTCGATTTAGTAACCATTGCGACGACTTCGCCGACACATTTTGCAATTGCCAAAATGTTTTTGGAAAATGGAGTGCATGTTAATGTCGAAAAGCCGATGGCTCTGAACTCGGTTGAAGCGGCCCAGTTGGTCTCCATTGCCAAAGCGAATTCACTTTGTTTGGCGGCGGGGCACAGCGAGCGTTTTAATCCTGCTTTTATCGAGCTAAAAAAGGCCTTGCATCGGCCAAAACTTTTGGAGTTTTGTCGGCATGCTCCGTTTAAGGCCAGGGGTTCTGAGGTCAGCGTAATTTTGGATCTTATGATCCACGATTTAGATCTTATGCTTTCCATGGACTCGACGCAAGTTCGCGTGACGATGGCCCAAGGTGGAAGTCTTGTCAGTGAAACCTACGACTGGGCGACGGCGGCTTTTGAATTTGAATCAGGTATGAAATGTACGATGAGCTCAAGTCGCGTTGCGCCGGCAATGGTAAGGTCCATTCGTGCAGCCCATACCGCAGGAATTATCACCGCCAATTTGCAGACTGGTGATCTTGAGTTTGCAAAGAAATCCGACGGCATTGAGCCTTCCGTTGTTCAAACAGTAGTATCCGCTGGACGAGGTGATAACTTGCTTGCTGAGACCGAGTCCTTTGTCAGCGCTGTCTTAGGAAAGTCCCACCTGGTTGCCAGCGGCGAAGCCGGAGAGAAGGCTTTAGCTCTAGCTGAAATTGTCATCGGATCCATTGAATCCAGTCGAGGTTGGTAGTGGCCTCGAACGAGGTGCTAATTATTGCTGCCGAAGCTTCAAGTGCCTTGTTCGCACAGCGCTTGCTTGAGTATTGGAAAACAAAAAAGAAGGCTGTTCATTGCTTTGGTGTCGGCAGCGCAGAGATGGAGAAGCTCGGCTTTGAGCGATTTGGTAAAGCGGAAGAAATGGCGGTCATGGGGCTGGCAGAAATCCGTGAACACTATCAAGAAATCAAAGCTGTTTTTTACAAAATTTTGGATGAAGTCCAGCGGCGGCAGCCGAAGGTGGCCGTCATCATGGATTACCCAGGTTTCAATTTAAAGTTAGCAAAAGAATTAAAAAAGCTTGGTATTCCAGTGGTGTACTATATTCCACCGCAAGTGTGGGCCTGGAAAAAAGGTCGAGTGCATCAGATTCGCAAAAACTGCGCAAGAGTTTTGAGTATCTTTCCTTTTGAAAAGAAATTTTATGAGGCCAACGGTGTGGCTTGTGATTTTATTGGTCATCCGATGTTGGATGAAATGCAAGATCGCTGGTTCGATGCTGAGTACCGCCGTAGCCATCGGAACCGATGTGGTATTCTTGATGACGAAATTGTAATTGGCCTAATGCCGGGCTCGCGCAAGGGTGAAGTGCGCCACCATTTGCAGACGCAATTTGAAGTCGCCACGCTGCTTTATAAAGCTTATCCGAAAATCAAAGTGCTGCTGATGGTTGCTCCGACACTAACAACAGAGCAGATGAAGGACCTAATCGGGGATGTACGAATTCCCTTTATTGTACAAAAGGATGATCCGTTTGAAATGATTCATCTTGCTGATTATGTTTTAGCCGCATCGGGTACTGCGACCTTGATGGTTGGCCTTTTGCAAAAACCAATGGTTGTCATGTACAAGTTCAATTGGCTGACGGCATTGATTGCAAAAATCATTGTTCATGGTGTTAAATTTTTTGGAATTGTGAATTTGATCCACGACAGAGAAGTTGTTCCCGAGCGCTGGCAAGAAAAGGCGAATGCAAAAGCGCTTTTTAAACTGATGCGAAGATTTTTAGACGAGCCTGCTTACACCGAGACCGTCAAGAGGGACCTTGCTCAGTTGCAGTTTATGCTGGGCAATCGCGGAGCAACCACCCGGGTGGCTGCTGTATTAGAGGACTACCTATGAATCATTTTGTGCTGAAAGCAGCTCAAAAAATTTATGGCCTTGCAGTAGCCTGCAAAAATTTTTTATATGATTCTGGCTTAGCGGATTCTTTGCAGGTTAGTGCGTCTGTTATTAGCGTGGGAAACTTGACCGTTGGTGGAACTGGGAAAACACCAATAATCGATCATATTTTGTTTGAAGCTGGGTCACGGGAATTGACGGCAGCAGTTGTCAGTCGAAACTATAAAGCAAAATGCCGGGGCATTCACCGGATCGACACGCAGAGGGATCATGGTGCAGTTTATTTTGGTGATGAGCCTTTTTTGCTAGCTTTGCGACATCCAAGTTCCGTGGTTTATGTTGGGCCGAAGAAAGTCATGACGGCGGCGCAAGTCGCGCAAGAAGTTCAGCCCAGATTGATTCTTGTTGATGATGGGTTTCAGCACCGGGCTTTACACCGGGACTTCGAAGTCCTGCTGTTAGATGCAACCAAGGATTTTGCCCACTATGAACTTCTGCCGGTGGGTCGGGCGCGGGAAGCCTGGGATTCTATTGGCCGGGCCCATCTTGTCATTCTTACCAAAGTGAATCTTACATCAGCAGAGCATCTTGCCAGCATTCAGGAGCGATTGCCGGTGGCTTTGCCATTGGCTCTTGCCGAATATCAGGTGGGCTTTCCGTCTGCGGTGTTGGAGGGGGGGCGATTCTTTGTTTTTTCGGGACTTGCGGACCAGGATTCGTTTCAGAAAAGTTTGGCTGCATTTAAGGTCGCTGAATTTGCGGTTTTTGCGGATCATCATGCCTATAACAATCAGGATATTCAGAAGCTGGAAGACCGGGCCCGTCAGTTGGGTTGTGATAAAATTTTAACCACCGCCAAGGACTATGTGAAAGTGAAGAGCTTAAAGCACAGCATTGATTTGTATGAAGTGATTGAATTGACAATTGTTTGGAGGATCCCTCCTGTGAGTTTGTATGAGTTTTTGGACAAAATTCGTAGCCTATAGTTTGGCCACTTTTTTTATTATTTTTCCGGCTTCGCTTTTGTGGTGGGCGGCTGGAGTCTTGGGCCGGCTGTGGTTTGATGTCTTTTGCTTTCGCAGATTCACGGTTCTTAAGAATCTGCAAATTGCCTTTCCAAAATGGTCAAAAGCTGAAAAGTTAGCGGTTGCTCGGCAGTCGATGCAGTCTTTGTGCTATGGGCTTATGGAATTCTGTCAGTTGCCATACATGAATCAAAGTTATTTGAAAAAATATGTTCAATTTCACGGGTTTCAAAACTACGAGGACGCTTTAGCAAAGGGAAAGGGCGTTTTGCTAATGTCGCTGCATCTCGGAAACGGAGATGTTGCAATGAATATGATGGTGCTTAGGGGCCTGAAGTTGAATGTTATCTCTAAGCTGTTTAAGAATAAGTTTTCCAATGATTTTTGGTTTGGAATTCGCCGGCAGCGGGGGCTTAAGTTTATTGAGCCCCATGGTAAGTCGACTCCGTTTGATATTCTTAAGGCCTGCAAGGCAAAACAAGCGGTTGTTTTTGTTATCGACCAGTTTATGGGAACGCCATTTGGAATCGAGACCTATTTTTTCGGAAGAAAGACGGGCTCTGCCTATGGTCTAGCTCTATTTGCCCGAAAGACAGAAGCCCCGGTTATTCCTGTCTATACCTATAGGGACAAGGACTTGATCACACATATTGTCTTTGAATCTGAGATCCCTCTGGAAAAGAATGAGAATAGAGATTTACAAAATCGCCAAATGACCCAAAAATATAACGACAAGATCGAGCAGATCGTTCGTCTGCATCCCGAGCAATGGATGTGGGTTCATAGGAGGTGGAAAACTTGGGAATAAAAAAGATATGGTATCCCACCCCCATTTCTTCACATATTGCTGCGCTCATTGTTACCCTAATTTTTACACTAACTGTGGCCGGCTGTGCCTCTAAAATATTGAAGTACGACAATGCTGAAGAGTTAAAAAGAAATGATGAATTTGCCAAAGCTGTAAAGATTGAAATTCCAGAACTGCCGCCAGCACCCAGTTTGCCAACGCCTTCGCCGTCATTGGTCGGCACTACGCCGTCGACAACCACAACCACAACTTTGCCCGCAACAAAAGTTGCTAAAATAAAGAATAAAAAGAAATCAAAGATTCCTATTCCAGAGGCTCCAGTTCGCCGTCAGCCAGAACTAGAGAGTGACGAAGACTTTGATGGTCGACGGCCGATTAAGGATCCCTTTCGTGTTGGCGAAAGAGTGATCCATGATATTACTTATACTGGACTTACGGCGGGCCAGCTTACGATTGAAGTGGGCCAATGGGCCCAGGTCAATGGCAGGAAGTCCTATCAGCTGGCGATGAGTTTGAAGTCGAGTTCTTTGTTTTCTAAATTTTATGCGGTGGAAGACTCGGTGACGACCCTTATGGATTATGAAAGCCTGGTCCCGAGTGTTTATACTTTAGCGGTAAAAGAGAGTTCGCAGCTGCGCGAAGCGCAGATGTATTTTGATTGGAACGAAAATCACGCCAATTTTTGGGAAAAGAAAGTCACCGAAAAAGCAGGCAGGGAAGTGCGAAAACTAGACTGGGAGATCCCCCTTTTCTCGCAGAATGTATTCAGTGCGATTTTCTACCTTAGGGTATTTAAATGGGAAGTCGGTAAAACTCATTCCTTTCGTGTTTCCCACGACAACGAAAATTTAGTTTTTAAAGCGACCGCTTTACGCAGGGAAAAAATAGAAACCGCTGTGGGCGAATTTACAGCGCTTGTGATTAAACCTGAAATTGAATTGCAGGGTTTTTTCAAATCCATTGGCGATAATTTCATTTGGATCAGCGATGATGACCGCAAGCTGGTTCTTCGTATTGAATCTAAAATCAAAATTGGAAGTCTAGTTACTGAAATTGTTGAAATCCAGCCTGGAACCCAATAAAAGTTAGATCTAGTCCAGCAGAAAAATCAACAGCGCTCAGTTATAATAAGCTATGGCGATCACAAACTGTCGGCATTTTAATGGTTACAAGCCCTGCAATAAAAGCAGTTTCTGCTCGATGGACTGCCCCTCGGTAGAGCCAATTAAGGACTCAGTATTGATTGTCCATTTGGGGGCTCTCGGTGCAGTTGTTCGTTCGACAAGTTTGCTTGCCGCAGTTCGCAGGCACTATCCGCAAAGTCACATCACTTGGGTAACTCAAGCTCCAGCAGACCAGTTGTTGCGGAATCATCCTTGGATTGACCGAGTGCTATCCACAAGTGCGGCAGATCAGTTGATTCTAAAGGCTTTGAAGTTTGATGTGGGCTTGGTGATCGATAAGTCTTTGTCGGCTGTGGCTCTGGCTGAGTCCGTCCAGGTTGATCATTACTTTGGCTTTACGGCGCATCCCAAGACAGGTGCCATTTTACCCGCAAATATTTTAGCCGAAGAGCTCTGGAGTTTGGGCCTCGATAATCACAAAAAATTTTTTGTGAATGAAAAGCCAGAGACTCAGCTGCAGGCTGAAGCGCTGGGATTGACTCCCTTTCAAAGAGACGAGTACCAGTTGCCATTGACCTCTTCCGAAGCTGAACTGGCCAGGTTGCGGGCAGCACAATGGAGAATCGATCCGCAGCTTCCTGTGATCGGCATGAACACCGGATGCAGTCAGATGATCCCGTACAAAAAGCTGACCGTAGATTACCACCGGCGATTAATTAGCAAATTGCTAAGCGCAGGGTACAAAAATCTTGTTCTATTGGGCGGGGCAGAGGATGCAGAGCGAAATCAAGCCATTGGCTTAGGTTTACCGGTCTTTCAATCGCCAACCGCAGCTGGCTTGCGTGATGGGCTGACGAGTGTCGCAGCCTGTGATCTGGTTTTAACTGGCGACAGTCTGGGGATGCACCTTGCAATCTCACAAAAGAAGTTTGTAGCGGTTTGGTTTGGACCAACTTGTGCTCAAGAAATTGATCTTTATGGTCGGGGTCGAAAAATTCTAAGCAAGGCCACTTGCGCGCCTTGTTGGAAGAGCCTTTGTGCGAACACCCAGATGTGTTATGATCAAGTGGCAATCAAAGAATGGATCGACGCCGTCGTTGAAGGACATCAGTTTTGGCAAAAAGAATTCTCGTCGTACAAACAGCATTTCTTGGAGACCTCCTTTTAGGAGTTCCTTTATTAACGCAGATTCGCAGTCGATGGCCAGACGCGGAAATTGACCTTGTCTGCCGCACAGGCGTGGGAAGTCTTCTTTTAGAAGCAAAATTAATCCATCGTTTGTTTGAAATTGTAAAAAAGAATTCGACTTCCTACGGAAATGTAAAAAAGATTCTTCAGCTAACGGATTACGAATATATTTTTTGCCCGCATCAGTCATTTACCTCAGCACGGCTTGTTCGTGGGCTAAGAGCGAGAAAAAAAATTGGATTTCGTCGTTGGTGGAATGGGATATTTTTTGACTGTAGGGTCGTGCTAGCAAAGGATCTGCCAGATCCTTTGCGACAAATTTCACTGCTTGCGCCGCTATTTCCAGAGCTTGATGATAAGATTTTAGAATTTCAGAAAAAGCAATCCGCCTGGAATAGTTCAGACGGTCTGTTGGCCCCTATTCCAGATTGGGCCGCTGGATTTTGGAATTGGCCGTGGTCATTTTCCGAGGTTGCAAAAAAGTTTGGCTTGGGCTCGGGGGTTATCGCTGTTTTCCCAGGCAGCGTGTGGGCAACCAAGCGGTGGACAGAGCAGGGATTTGTCGAATTGGCCAAGACCCTTCTAAAAAATGGTGAGGCCATCGTGATTCTGGGAGGACCCGAAGAATTTGCGCTTTGCAAGGCGATTGCTGATCAGTGTCCTGGGGCCATCAACTTGGCGGGAAAAACAAGCTTGCAAGAAACTCTAACAATTTTAAAAGGGGCGAAGCTGGCTATTTCGAATGATTCAGCGGGGCAGCATCTGGCGTCCCTAGTGAATTGCCCAACGGTCAGTATTTTTGGACCAACAATTCCAGAGTTCGGTTTTCGTCCATGGAATTCAAGAGCAATCGTGGTCCAGAGCCCATTGGCCTGCCGCCCCTGTGGAAAACACGGTCATCACGAATGCCCGCTACACACCCATGACTGCATGAAAAAAATTGAAGCCAAACAGGTGCTCACGGCAGTTCAACAGTTCAAGGAATTCAGTCTTTGAATTCAGTCTTTGAATTCCTCGACATTGATCAGGTACTTTTTGATTTTTCGCAATAAAGTATTTTTTGGAATGTTAGCTTGAGCTACCGTTTGGTTGATTCGGCCTTTATTGGCTTTTAAAGCGCTGACAATAAATTCTTTCTCGGCCGCTTCCTTGAAAAGCTCGTAATCAAGAGCTTCGTTATCGCCAAAACCACGCGGGATGGCAGCCGCTCCGCCGGTAGCTGCACGACTGGGTGCCGTGGTTTGGGTGCGGATATTTTCTGGCAGACTCTCTGGGCGAATCAGGGAAGTGGACTCGAGAATAAAGGATCGCTCAATACAGTTTTCCAACTCACGAATATTGCCCGGCCAGCGGTAGTTTTTTAAAAGCTCTAAACTCAGCGGGTGCAGGTCAGTGATTGTGCTTTCATGAGATTTTGAAAACTTTTTAATGAAGTGATGGACCAAGGCTTGGATATCGTCCTTACGATCCCGCAGCGGGGGTAGGAATATCGGCATTACATTGAGGCGATAGAAAAGATCCTCACGGAAGTCGCCGTCCTCAATCATTTTTTCCAAATTGCGATTTGTCGCCGCAATAATTCGAGCGTTTGTTTTAACTTCACGATTGCCTCCGACCGGCACGAATTTTTTTTCCTGCAATACCCGCAAAAGCTTGACCTGCATATCGGGACGCAGTTCTCCGATTTCATCCAGGAAAAGCGTGCCATTGTTAGCCATCTGAAACTTGCCGATTTTTCGTTCGATGGCGCCGGTGAAGGCACCTCGTTCATGCCCAAAGAGCTCGCTTTCCATAAGGTTTTCAGGGATCGCTCCGCAATTGATAGCAACGAAGGTTCCCGCTTTTCTTGGTGAATTGAAATGTATTGCTTGTGCCACCAGTTCTTTTCCTGTTCCATTTTCTCCGCGAATAAGAACTGTGGTGTCGACTTTACAAAGCTTGTAAATAAGGCCAAAGACTTCGCGCATTTTTTGCGAGTGGCCAACAAAGTCACTGTCAACATCATCATCAAAGATGGGATTTGAATGGGCTAGATTAGAAACCATTTCTCTTGCTTCAAGAGCTTTGCGCACAATTTGCCCAAGCTGCTCGGATGACACTGGCTTTTCAACGTAATCATAGGCGCCATCTTTAATTGCCAAAACCGCATCCTGAAGATTGCTATGCGCGGTCATGATCACGATAAAAATTCGTGGATCACGTTCTTTGATTAAATGCAAGGCCTCGAGGCCATTGAGTTCTGGCATTTTAACATCCATCAGAACTAAATCGTAGTCGTTGGCTTTGGTAAAGGCGACGGCCTCTTCGCCGGTGGTGGCCTCAAAGACCTCAAAATTAACCGCGGTGGTGGTGGTTTTTAAAATCGAGGCAACACTTTTTCTAAGTTCAGCTTCATCGTCGACGATCAGTACTTTCAAATTTTGCATAGATTTTTTCCTTTAGGTTTCATTGGGAAAATTTTCTTCAATTGGCAACGATATGGAAACTTTAGTTCCTTTACCAAGTTCGGACTCGAGGTAAACATCCCCACCATGGAGTTCAATAAAATATTTTACCAAATACAAGCCAAGGCCAGTTCCTTTTGTTTTTAGGTCCTGGTCTTTTCCTCGGACAAACTTTCCCCAGATTGTCGGGATTTCTTCCTTGGGGATTCCTGGGCCGGTGTCTTGCACTTCAATAAAGACCTTATTTTGTCGCTCAAGAGATCGGATAAAGACCTGCCCGGAGTTTGGCGTATACTTTATTGCGTTTTCGATAAGGTTCACCATGACTTCGCGGATCAACGTGAAGTCAACCTCCATTGAAAACATGGGCTCGAGGTCTTCTTTCAGACTAATTTGCTTTTCAAAAGCCAAAGGTCGAAGTTGATGGATGGCTTGCGAGATCAGCTGATTGACGTCGCCAATTTCTTTGTGAATTTTAAAATCTCGTGATTCGACCCGTAGCACTTGTAGAATGGATTTTATGTATTGATTCAGCTCATCCGCCGAGCCGCGCAAAGATTTTAAATCACTAACAAATTCATGTTGGGGAAATTGCGATAACAAGCGTTCAGCGATGGCTGTGATTTTTGCTAACGGAGTTTTAAGGTCATGGGAAATCAGCGATACAAAATTGTTTTTAATTTGCTCTAGCTCTTGCAAGTAGATTTGCTCTTGCTGAAGTTCCCAATTTTTTCGTTCGATTCTGTTGGCTTGATAACCGACAAAAATAACCCAGATTGCGGAAATCAGAATCGCGGTCGAGACCGCAGGTGTCCAGATATAGTAAAGATCAAAAATCCAGGCCGAAAGCGCTGAAGAAACGGTAGCCAACCAGAGTAGAAAAAATAAGGCCACAGACTGCGGATACTGAGTAATCAGAAACATACAAAGACCAAGTATCAATAGCAAAAGCACAGCATAGGCCATGGTTGGCAAACGCAAAATCCAACGATTTTTAGATAGATTGTCGACAATATTAGCAAGGACCTCTGCCCGGCGCATGAAACCGACAGGTGTGTTCAATTGCACGCTCATATTTGAATCGGGGCCAATGATGACAATGCGATCTTTGATGGCCGAAGTGGGAACCTTTCCTGCCAATAAATCTTCAAGATTGAATTGCGGGAAACGACCGCTGTGACCGCGGTAATTGATCAGCTTGCTGGCGTTTGAAGTCAGTCGACGTTCAGCCAAAAGCTCGGTCATATGTGGGATTTCCCGCCGTTCCTTTTGTTGATTATTTGCTGAGCGGGGAGCAAACCGGCGGACCACACCGTCTTCGTCAGGAAGTAGATCATTGGCCCCGATATTCGAAATTAAATCATTGGCCAGCAAATGTCTGGGCATATGTTCAGCCGAACTCATTGTCGATGTCGCCCAGATAATGCGGTGATCTTTAATTATTTCTGCATCTTTTTTACTGATATCGACAGGTCCTAAGTTGGGCCCAAAAAAGAAGCTGACCCCAATTTTTCTGGGTTTACTTTCTAAGATCTTTCCTAGCACATCTAACCAAAGTTTTTTATCCCAGTAGAAGCTGTCGGAGAACTCAGCGATTTCCTTTCTTGCGATCAGCTCGCTCGAACGAATGTGATAGATCTTTTCCAGATCACTCGAGCGTATCGTTAGTAGGACAATGTTTGAATCAATAGCCTGTTCGCCCCGAAGGTTAAATCGGGTGTCATAGGAGCCCATTTCGTCGGTGGTCAAGATAAGGCACCCAATTGCCCAGCACAGCAGTCCACGAAGCAGTAAACCCCTTCGACGGGCCAGTATTTTTAGCTGGATAATGGGTTTCATGCGATGCACCATAGCAAATAGCTAATTAAATTCAAGTTTTTTTGATTTTCATAGTTCGCTATGATGCCAGTATGGAATCTTCTACAAGTCGTTTTTTTTGGTGGACTGACGTAGGTCAGCTGAGCAGTCAGCAGCTGGGTCCTATTGCGATGACAATTGGTAACTTTGATGGGGTTCACAAAGGGCACCGCAGTCTGTTGCAAAATATTGTGAGCTGGGCGAAAAAGGAAAAAGGTAGTGCCTTAGTGCTTACCTTCAATCCCCATCCTGCGCAAATCCTGCATCCGGAAAAGCAGCATGTGCGGCTTTTTGACTATGAAGATCAAAAGCAACAACTGCGATTGGCAGGAATTGATGGCGTTCTGGTGCAGGCCTTTTCTGCGGCATTTTCCCAGCAAACTCCAGAGCATTTTTTTCAAAACTTTATTTTGGATAAAATTGCGCCAAGTTACATTGCTGTTGGCCATGATTTTCATTTTGGTAAAGATAAAGAAGGCGGACAGGAGCTTCTGCAGCGCTTATGCTCAGCTCGAGGGGTTGAGTTCACCACTGTTGCGGCATTCAAAGAAAATGGACAGGTTGTTTCGACCTCAAGTGTTCGCCGCGCCCTTGCCCAAGGAAATGTTCTATTGGCAGCCAGAAATCTTGGCCGCTATTATTATTTAAAGGGAATCGTCGAGCGCGGTGACCAGCGGGGACGACAGATGGGATTTCCGACGGCGAACATTCGTCCCTTTGTTGATTTTTTTCCGCGCACTGGGGTTTATGCAAGTTGGTGCTGGGCGTGTGGAAAAAAAATGAAGGCCGTTACAAACATTGGTTACAACAAAACTTTTGTCGAGGGCGACCATGCTCCGATCAAGGTGGAAACTCACATTTTGGATTCGAGTTTTGCGCCTCAGCTTCAAGCCGAGCAGTCTGATCTTTATGGACGAGAAATCCGAGTTGAGCTAGTTCAGTTTTTGCGCGAAGAGCGGAAGTTTTCCGGTGTTGAGGAATTGAAGAAACAAATTCAGGCCGACTGTCAGCGGGCCCTTGAGGAGCTTCAATGAAGGTGATCGAGTTTTCGCTTGTTGAGAATGAACTTCGTCGAAAATTTTGGCTAGACGATCTCAAGTTGTCTGGAATAAAGCTTGAAAGAAAGGCCTTGGACCACCTTTTCGATATAAAAGCTTCTTGTCGTGCGATGATCTTAGACCAAGAGCCTCCTGTCGATACTGTTGCAAAAATGAAGGAAGTTCCAATCGAGGTTTTGGAGGTTGGATCGTTTGATTGCGTATTTTTTGATTCAGGACACAATATACCCCGGATTTTGCTGACTCATGCCCTTCACGATTTAATTACTCAGCGGGCGCCAAGGCTTTCTACGGCACATGCAGCATATGTTGCCGGGGAATTGGCGATCTCTGCCGCAACAATTATTATGACAATAAAATTGGGTTTTCAGAAAATTTTTTGGATTGTTCCAGAAAATAGCAACGTTGATGCCATGGCACAGAAAATCGTAAAAAAATATTTTGGTATAGAACTATTGATCCTACGGGATTCCGACTTAACTCTGCAGCCAAATGATGGCTCGCTACTCATAAATTTCTACAAAGAACTGGACCGCAAAGAGGCGATTGATGACTTTGCTTATCTCAACTTTCTTCGTCACGAGGGCTTGGTGATGGACATTCCCTTTTCAGTTAAGCCCAACCATCTTTTGGAAGAAGCCTTTCATTCGAAAGTCCAGACCGTTGACGGGATTGATATTCATGGAATGCGCGATTACTTGTTTTTACGGCAATTGCAGATTTCGCTGCCTTCTGCCGACGAGTATTTGCAGCGCTGGCGGGCTCTGGTGCAAAAAACCTAGACCACGGTCGGGCTTTAGAATTTGCTTCATTTTGACGATAGGAACTCTAAGAAACTGAGTCTGTAAAAAGGCAGTTTCTGCTTGTCTGGAGGTTTCCTTGTCGGCGATCAAAATTGGTGAAGTTCTAATCAAACAGGGAGTCGTTCGGCCTGAACAAGTGGCGAAGGCCCTTGATGAGCATCGCAAAACCGGCGAAAAGCTATCCCACGTTTTAATCAAGGCCGGTATCCTAAAGGAAGATCAAATTCTGAAGGCCATGAGCACGGCCTTCAGCTTGCCAGGAATTGATCTGTCGGCGTTTGAAATTCAAAAAGATGCAGTGCAATTGGTACCCAAAGATATGGCCGAAAAATTTTGTCTTATCCCGGTACAAAAGGTGGGCACCACAACGTTGGTGGTTGCCTTTTCAGATCCATCAAATATGACTGTTCGCGACGATTTGCGTTTCATCACTCGTTGTAAAATTCAGCCCGTGGTGGCCTCAGAGCTAGGCATCGTCACAGCCATCGAGAAATACTACGGCGGAAATATGAAACAGATTTCCGCAGAAATCGACAGCACCGTCCATGATGAGGTTGTCGAGGAGGGGACCGGCACGTCGATTGATATCATCGATGCTGACACCGACGGCGGACCGATTGTTAAATTCGTCAATGCCGTAATGATCGATGCCATGCGGAAAAAGGTTTCTGATATTCATTTTGAGCCCTACGAAAAAAGATACAGAGTTCGCTTCCGACTGGATGGAGTTTTGCGCGAAGCTGCACAGCAATCCATAGCCTCGGCACCGGCGATATCAAGTCGTATTAAAATTATGGCCAAGCTAGACATCGCCGAAAAACGAAAGCCCCAGGATGGGCGAATAAAGATTCGCTTGAGTTCAGGAAAAGAAATGGATTTTCGGGTCAGCGTGCTGCCATGTATTTGGGGCGAGAAAATTGTTCTTCGACTTCTAGACAAGGGAAACTTGCAGTTGGACATGACAAAACTTGGTATGGAGCAAGATGACTTAGATATTTTTAAGGAAGCCATCTACTTGCCCCAAGGTTTGTTGCTGATTACCGGTCCAACGGGATCAGGAAAAACCACAACTATCTATTCTGCTTTGGCCGAGCTGAACAAGCCCGATGTGAATATTTCCACAGCTGAAGATCCGGTGGAATTTAATCTCGAAGGAATTAACCAGGTTCAGATGCAGCCGGAAGTGGGCCTTACCTTCGCAAGCTCGTTGAAATCCTTTCTTCGTCAAGATCCTGACATCATAATGGTCGGAGAGATTCGTGACCTAGAAACCGGAGAGATCGCAATGAAGGCCGCTTCAACAGGCCATTTGGTCGTCAGTACCCTGCACACGAACGATGCTCCGCAAACAGTTGTGCGTCTGACCGAGATGGGAATTCCAGCCTATATTGTGACCTCCACTGTAACTTTGATTGTGGCTCAGCGGCTAGTTGCGAAAATCTGTGAAAATTGCAAAATCCCAGTGCCTGTTGAGCCCGCTGTGCTGATAAAGCTTGGGGTATCTGCGAAAGAGGTTCCCGAGTACAATATCTTCAAAGGCAAAGGCTGTGGAAATTGCAATGGAATGGGTTATAAGGGCCGATTGGCAATTTACGAGATGATGCTTATGAACGAAGTCATCAAAGAAGCGATATTAAAGGGGGCCAGTGCCTCAGAATTACGAAATCTGGCCCGAGAACAGGGAATGAGGACTTTACGACGCGCAGCCTTATTGAAATTGAAGCGAGGAATTACGACAATTGAAGAAGTTCTAAACTCTTCAGTCAGGGATACGGTGCAATGAGCTCATTAAGCCAAATCATAGAATCCGCAAAGTCGAAAAATGCTACTGGGCTTCTGATACATCCAGGAGCCTCTCCTCGCATTCGCCTGGGACAAGAATGGCAGCCAACAGATCTAGCGCCAATATCGGCAGATCAGTCGCAGCAACTTTTTGCATCATGGCTTTCCGCTGAAGAAAAAAAGTCGGTGCAAGAGAACAAAATTATCGAGGGCATTAAAACCCTTGGTCAAATCCAGTTTCAGTTTTCTTTTTTTCTCGATACCGACGGTATTAAAGGATCGCTTTACTGGAAAGATGTCCGAGCAACAAACAACGATTGGTGGGCTTTCCCAGAATTGGTTGTCGAAACCCTCAGCCGTCCGCAAGGACTGGTTTTGGTTTGCGGATTGAGACGAGCAGGTAAAACTTCTGCGATGCAAAGTTTGCTCAGTTCTTGGGGTAAAAAAGCAAAAAAATCAGTGCTGGTGATTTCTGATTTCAACGATTGGAATTTAAATGACTCTTCGATCTTGGTCTCACGACTGCCAAGTTCAGTATTTTTAAAACAAGACCGCCCGCCGGCAGAGTCCGATGTTGTAATCATCGATTCGCGGCATTCCGAGTTTGCTGAAAAAGCCTTGCGTTGGTCTGAAGATGGCCGTTTGGTCATGTTGTCGATGACGTCCTCGTCGCTACGTACGGGAATGGAGCGATTTTTATTTCAAAACGAAGGTCTTCAGGAAAAAAATTGGAAGAGGATCGCAGAGCAATTTAAAATGGGGATTGGACTGCGCCTAGTTCCCGGCACCGAGTCGGCAATGATCGGCGCCTATGAGTTGGCCTTGAGCTCGCCTGAAATCACTGAAGCCATTCACTCGGGTCAACTTGACCGATTTGAACAATCGATGCGCAATTCGCAAGATAAAGTTTTGATGAGATCCTTAAATCAATCGCTTTTTCAGCTAGTGGTAAAAAGACAAATTGAATTTAGGATTGCTTTTGAAAACAGCAACGACCCAACTGAACTCGATCAGCTGTTTCGTAAAGTGGGGATCTAGTGGGTAAATTTCTGTTTCAAGCACGTGCGGCAAATGGACAGGTTCAGACGGGGCAGCTTGAGGCCGCGAGTGAATCCGAAGTTCGCATGCGCTTGAAGCAACAGAATTTGACTCCACTTAAGATCGTTACCACTTCGGCGACAAAAACCGGTAAGAAATCCAGTGGTGGTTTTTTTGATAAAAAGGTGGCGTCTAAAGAGCTTCAGATTTTCACTCGGCAATTTGCCGTTCTGATCAATTCAGGCATTCCCGTGGTTGATGGTCTGAAAATGTTAAGCGAAGGTAAGCGGGATAAAATGTTACTTGAGGCGACAAAAAAAGTGAAGCTTTCCATTGAGTCTGGACGAACCTTGGCGGACTCCTTGGCGGCGCACCCGAATGTCTTTGATCGATTTTTTGTAAACATGGTCAGAGCTGGCGAGCAAGCTGGTATTCTAGATAATATTTTTCAGCGCCTGGCGATCTACATGGAAAAATCCGAAAAACTAAAGAAACAAATTGTCGGGGCCATGGCCTATCCGGCAATTGTTATGGTTTTAGCGGGTGGCGTGGTTGCGGCAATTCTTTTGTTTGTGATGCCGAAGATGAAAACAATGTATGGAACCGCAGAACTGCCTGCCTTGACCCAAGCGGTTTTAGATGTTTCCGAGTTTCTTCAGGCCAAATGGTATATTTTTGTAGGAGCCATGGTGGTTCTTCCTTATGTTTTTTTACAATGGTACAAAACCCCGGCTGGGCGCAGTGCCTGTGATAGATTTTTTATTCGCGCTCCACTTTTTGGCGACCTAATTCAAAAGTCATCCATTGCGCGAATGACCAGAACTTTGGCGACCTTGCTATCTTCTGGGGTGAGTGTGATCGAGGCCCTTGAAATTGCCTCACGAACTTCTGGCAACAAAGTCATCGAGGACACCTTGATCCGCTGTAAAGAGTCCGTCACTCAAGGAAAGCCTCTTGCCTCACCCTTAGCCAGAGAAAAAATGATTCCAGATATGGTCACGCAAATGATCTCCATCGGTGAGCAAACAGGTAACGTCGATACCATGTTGAATAAAATTGCAGATTTTTATGAGGACGACGTCGAAAATTCGGTAAAAAGTCTGACCTCCATGATCGAGCCTATAATGATGGTTGGGCTTGGCTCTATCATCGCCACGTTAGTAGTTGCGATGTATCTTCCGGTTTTCAATTTAGCCAGCGTCATGGGGAAATAAACCAGGTGTTAAGCAATTCAACGGAGCCCGTTCTTTCTGAAGCAAGCGCGGCCGCTAAAGAAAGACTTTTTGTACAGACGATTCGGGTGGGCGCCTATTTAGCCTGTCTTTTTTTAGTGATCCTTCAGTTTTTACTGCAGCGAACATTTTATGATTGGTCCTTGTTAAAAAGCTTTTACTTGGTTTGTGCCGCAGGGCTGGCGATGCACGTGATTCCTTTGTGGGCATTGGATCAGTTTTTTGCGAAGAAAATAGTTTTAGGCTTAAGTTTTGCCGCTGATGTCATTTTAGTTTCGTTGCTGTTGTACACAACGGAACTCAATGAATCTATTTTCCTGTTCATGTACTTAGTCAATATTCTGCTTTCTGGTTTGGTTTTTGGCAGCCACGGATCGGTGGCTATGGCAGCATTGACTTCTATTGCCTTCACCTTGGCGACTATGTTTGGACCTGAAGTCAAATCCATGTCGTTTTTATTTTTGGTCTTGTTGAACAACTTTTCTTTTTTTGCGGTGGCGTGGCTCAGCGGTTACTTGGCGGCACAGCTTAGCTTTTTTTCGCAGCGTTTGCAGGCTCAGAATCTTTCTTTAACCGCAATTCGGCGACTGAATGAAATGATTATTGAAACCATTCCGTCAGGCCTGTTAACCATCAATAGCCAGGGTCAGGTCCTGCAGTGCAATCCTGGAGCCAGTGCCGTTTTTGCTATCGACGACCTAGTTAAAGAAAATATATTTCAACTTTTGCCAGGGCTTGAAGCTACAGTTGTGGCCAAATCTTTTGCGCAAAAGCAAGATTTTCAATATCACCGAAATAGCGATAGCTCTTTGCTTGAAGTGCAGGTTTTGCCACAGTTGGCTGAAGCTTTCACCGATGAAACTTTTTTAGTTATTGTCGAGGACCTGACTCAGATCAAGCGATTTGAATTTGCCGTTCGTCAAAGCGAAAAAATGGCGGCAGTGGGCCAGCTGGCTGCGGGAATTGCTCACGAGATTCGCAATCCATTGGCGGGAATTAGTGGATCTATTGAATTGCTTTCGCAAACATCGGTCGATGAAGATGACAAAAAGTTAACAAAAATTATTTTGAAAGAAATCAATCGCTTGAATAATTTGATTTCTGAGTTTCTTGAGTTTGCAAAGCCAGAAAAACCACCGGTGGATCCCGTAGATTTGCGACCTTTGGTTCGCGAATGTTTAGACGCGGCCTTAGCGCAATCAAAAAAATCAGTGGAGCTACAAATTGATTTGCAAAACGGCGAGCCCATTCGCGGGCACCGTGACAAGTTAAAGCAGGCTTTCTTAAATATTTTTATCAACGCAATTCAAGCGATGGAATCCGTCCCTGCAGCGCAGCTTTTAGTGCGTAGCGAGATCAAAGACAACCGGGTTTGGATTTCAATTAAGGACAATGGCTGCGGAATGAAAGAGGAGACTCGACGTCGGATGTTTGAGGCCTTTCATACAACTAAGCCAAAAGGGACAGGCCTAGGTCTAGCCATCACCCATAAAATCCTTGAGTCCCACGGTGGGCAGATCTTTGTCAGCAGTGAGCTGGGTCTAGGAACTGAGTTCGTGATTTCCTTTCCCAGAATTTAAACTACAATGATAGTAATTTCCGGGAGTTATAAATGAAGCCACGCATTCTGGTTGTTGACGATGAAGAGTCAATTCGCGAGTTTCTAGAAATCATGCTTAGAAAAGAAGGCTACGAGGTCACCTGTGCTGAGGACGGGCAAAAGGCCAAAGACATACTGTTGAAAAAAACTTTCGATAT
>CALQIT020000030.1 GCA_943330705.2 Streptomyces griseus | reverse complement strand
TATTGTCGTGAATCATATTATCATGAATTATTGAGCTCTATTTTTTTATGTAATTGATCACTGCTGCAAAACCAAGAACGAGTGCTGCCAGGTAGCCGATAAAACTTAAAGTTGGAATTCCAGCAATCATAGCTTCTGTCGGATGTGTGACAATAAGTGAGGCGCTCAGCAAAAGGCAGCCAATAATAATTCCAAGAAACAGAAGATTGAACGAAGCTTCAATTGATTTTTTAAATTCACCAAACTCTTTGAGCTGAAGTTTAAAGGCATGCTCCGGACTATTGAATTTTCGAAAGAGAAAATTTAACTGTCGAGGCAAAGCATTAATTAATGTTCGGGACTCTTTCGCAAGCTGGCTGAAGTCGCCAAAAATACGATTGGGATCGTACTGTGATTTAACCAAATCAGATGCAAAATTTAATGAATAGGTCAAAAAATCGAAATTTTTGTCCATTCTTTTGCCTAGGCCTTCAATGGCGACCATGGATTTAAAGAACAACATGAGTTCGGCGGGGACACTGATATAATTTCTGGCCGCAACCGCTGACGAGCGCAGCAGTAACTTTCCAATATTTACGCTTTTTGAACTCAGTCCATAGTAGGGGGCGACCAGGTCCCTAAGTTGCTTTGCAAAAAGATCCACATTAACCCGTTCGTCAAAAGGCGCCATGTCGGCAAATTCATGGGCTACCTTTTCATAGTCTTCCTTAGAAAGTGCTAAAAGCATCGCTGCCACTGAGGACTGCGACCGATGGTTCAAGCGGCCAACAACACCAAAATCAATAAAGCCGACCCCACCGTGTGACATCACGAAAAGATTTCCTGGGTGGAGGTCACCATGAAAAAGTCCATCGTTAAAGACCATTTTTGAATAGGCTCGAAGGCATTTTTTTACCAATTCCCGAGAGTCTACACCAGGTTGTAAAAGAGCACTTTCGTGACTGAGTGGGACCCCGTCGAGGGCCTCCATGGTTAGAACTCTTTCTGTGGTCAGCTCAAAATAGACTTTGGGGATTTTAATATCTGGCTCTTGGGAAAAATTCTGGCTAAATCTTTTTAGATTGTTGGCCTCGACAATAAAATTGGTTTCAAGTTCTAAAGTTTTAAAATACTCGTCAACAATTTGAATTGGATTGTAAGGCCGAGTCTCTTCGACATATTTTTCAAGCAGTCCGGCCAGAAAATACAGTACGCTTAGATCGTCATTAATCACGTGAATGATGCCGGGTCTTTGCACTTTGATGACGACGGCCGTGCCATCTTTTAATTTAGCGCGGTGAACTTGGGCAATACTGGCGGCACCAATGGGTTCGGGGTCGAAGGATTCAAAATATTCATAAAGTTGACTGCCAAATTCTTCGGCAAGGACTTGTTCGACAACTTGAAAGGGCAGTGTTTGCACGTGGTCATGAAGTTTAGAAAATTCGGCAGCGAACTCTTCTGGAACCAGATCCGGTCGCGTCGCCAATAGTTGGCCTAGTTTAACAAAAGTGGGACCAAGTTCTTCAAAACTAAGGCGCACCCGTTCTGCAGGGGTCAATTTTTCAACGTCGGCAGAGGTGCTAAGTCTTTCGAGAATGAATTTTCCCAGCTTCACTCGTTCTGCGACATTGTGGAATCCATGTTTGGCAAAGACGCTAACGATGGTCCTCAGGCGTGCTGCGTTCTTCAGAGTTCTGCCAATTTGTCGACCGGTGCTGAGGACGCCCATTTCTTATCGCCTTTTCTTAGCGGAACTTTTTCCTTTGTTAGATCTTGATGGCCCATTCTCAGAGCTTCGTTTTGGTTTGGTTTCGTCGCTTGATTTTTTAAAAACTCTTTCAAAAAATCGTGGTTTTTCTGTGCGCTCTGACTTTTTTTCTAGGTTTTCGTCGGTCGTTTTATCGGAAGATCTTTGTTTACGCGCGCCTATGCCGCGGTTGGAGTCACGGCGATCGGGATATTCCTTTTTCCCATTGCGATCTTGCCACTTTGCCATTGCTTTTTGAAAGTGGGCTTCTGGATCAAATTGTCCCGGCGACTTATCTGACTCTTTCAGGTTTTCATCGTAATATTTCTGTTTTTCCAAGGGTAAAGCGCTATCCCGAATTCGCGAATCATTTTTGTCCATCGCACTTGCTTTTGTTGACTTCGCAAACGTGCGGCCGCGATTTCGCTCTGGCTGGCGCGAAGACGTCGATCGTTTACTGCGACCAGATTCACTGGTTGATGCCGCAGATTTTTCTGTCTGTTGTGATCTATTGGTTCGCCCGGAACGCGCAGATCGCCCAGATTGTTCGGGGCGCTCTGATCGCCCAGATTGTTCGGAGCGATCAGATCGCCCAGGACGATCCGAACGGCGTGGGCCTTTCTTGTTGGAAGGCCTGCTCCGGTTTTCAGTTTCTTTTGCCTCTGGCATTTTATAATTTGCCACGGCAGTAAATGTTTTTTCTATAAGTTGAAAATCAATTTGTCCAGTTTCTGGATCCGCATCAGCAACCTTAATTTTAACATGATCGCCAATTGAAAATCGGGTTCCTGTTCGCGGATTGTACAAAGTCAGAGTTTCCTCATCGAAATCAAGCTTTTCAGTGGCCAGTGATTCTTTGCGAACGAGTCCATCCACTTCGTAATTGCGAAGTAAAACAAAAGCCCCAAATTTGGTCACAGAGGAAATCAAACCTTCGAACTCTTGATCGATGAATTTTTCCATAAACCGAGCTTTTTTGATCGCTACATACTGGCGCTCGGCTTTAACTGATTTCTGTTCGCAGGCGCTGAGCATAGTTCCCGCGGTTGCCAGATCTTCTTCTGACTGTAAACGATAGCCTGCATTTTTTGTGATTTGGCTTTTGATCAAACGATGCACAATAAGATCGGGATAACGCCGGATCGGTGAAGTGAAGTGTGTGTAATTATCAAAACCCAAACCAAAATGTCCTAGATTGTTCTGGCTGTATTTTGCCTGTGACATGGATCGCAGGGTTAAAATATTCAGAATATGGGCCTCTGGTTTTCCTTGGAAGTCCTCAAGCGCTTTATTTAGTTTTTTTTGTAGTTTTCCACCCGAAATTTCGGTTTTGCTGCCGAAGTTCCAAAGATACTTTTCCAAAAGTGCAATAGCTTCTTGGTTCGGCGGTTCATGGATACGATAAAGTGCCGGTATTTCTTTAGCGTTAAAAAATTTTGCCACAGCAACGTTGGCCGCTAACATAAGTTCTTCAATCACCCGGTGGGAAAAAAGACGTTCGGATTTGATAATGTCAGTGGGGATCCCTTGGCCATCAACAATCACTTGTGTTTCTGGTATTTCTAGATCCAGCGAGCCCTCACGAAATCTTTTAGCCATTAAAATTTTTGCCAAGTCAGCACAGCGACGAACATCGTCGATGACATGTGAGTGCTTTTCCATAGGATTGCCGTCGACCATCTCTTGGGCTTCGCCGTAGGTTACCCGGGCCTTACTTTCAAAAACGGCTTCATAGAATTCGGATTCAAAACATTCGCCATTGTAATCGATATGCATCTCTGCAACCAGAGCTAAGCGTGGTAGATGGGGATTCAGTGAACATAGGCCGTTTGACAAAACTTCTGGCAGCATCGGCACCACAAAATTCGGAAAGTAAACACTTGTTCCACGCTCATAGGCATCATTGTCGATGGCGGTTCCCTCTCGCACGTAGTGACTGACATCCGCGATGGCCACAAACAGACGAAATCCTTGTGGCGTGGTCTCTGTATAGACGGCATCATCAAAGTCTTTGGCCGTCGCACCATCTATTGTGACGAAATTAAGCTTGCTGAGATCGCGACGGCCCTTGCTATCTTCTGCTGAGATGTGCTCGGCAAAGGACAGGGCTTCTTTTTCCGCAGCGGCGCTGAATTCACTGGGTATATTATTGTTCAGCAGAACTCTTTTGATATCTGTTAAGGGGTCCATTGCTTCGCCAAGGACTTCGATCACCCGACCCTGAAAGCCCTTTCGTTCATCTGGAAAGGACAGGATTTCAACGGCGACAAGCTCGCCCTTTTTAGCGCCCAGAGAATGTTCCTTGGCTACTTTTAGATCCTCGCCCCAGCCTTTGCCCTCGTCTTTGATAAGACCCTGGCCAGCGTTCATTTCTTGATAGGTGCCGACAACTTTTTTTGTCGCTCGTTCAATAATTCTTACGATATCGCCGCGAAATCGATCGCCTCCCACTTCGGGGGTGACCTCGACTTCGACTTTATCATTGGTCATCACACCCTTCATCGAGTGCCGGGGGACATAAACGTCTGGCTGTTCTGAGTCGTCCGGAATAAAAAATCCAAAGCCATCTGGATGTCTTTTGACGGAACCTTGTTGTAGTTTCTTTTTAATCATTAACAGACACTAACCCATGTATTCAAAACTAGCTAACCATCTCGCTGTAAATGCCTTTCTAATGATTTTTTCAGGATGCACAGCTTAAGAGTTGTGCTTAACTAACAAGCTGCATAATAAAAACTAGACCAATGTCTGAGCGCGTTTGAGCTCGATATTCATAGCCTGTTTTTAGCAAAATTTTCAAAATTTAATATTTTAAAATCATACAGTATGGCAGCTGAATTTCAATTCACTGCTTGGCCTGCAACGCCATTCCTGTCATGGTTTCCAATGGATCATCATCCAAGAATTCACATTTTAAGTCTTTGCAAGAAAGGCGCAAAACCAACATTTCAGACGGAAAATAATTCAAGTAAAACTACAGCTAATTTCCTGAAGGTGAGTACAAACAGCAACAGCGCTAATACCTTCTATCAACAAATTATATTGATCTATAAAATACCTCTCATTACGATCTGCAGTGTAAGATAAATTTGAAACGAAAAATAAAACTTTTTGATTCTCTTGAAACAAAAAGGAAACTAACAACGAAAGGACAATCAACATGAAAAAGATGATTATCACAGCAGCGGCAGTTGCAATGTTTGCAGCACCTGCTATGGCATCTAAAGCAAGATTAAGTGCACTTTCTAGCGCTGTTCACCTATTAGACACGACAGACATTACTTTCGAGCCGCACTCAGCTACTCGCGGAGCATGGGCTGCCTTGGAGTTCGGTGACGCTGCTGGAACTACAAATCCAAATGCAGAAGGTGGATTCACCAAGATTTCTGACAACACAGCATGGGGATTCTACTTGGGTAGCAATTCTCAATTTTCTACAGGTCGTGCGCTAAGTGCTAGCCTACCTAAAGAGCAAAATCCGTTTGATATCGTTTACGCGGTAAAAGGGGATCTTTCTTGGGGTGTCGGACTACATATGTCTTCTACTGATAACAAGACAGGCGTTACAGCGGGCACAACAAATCTTAAGGGAAGCAACAATACCCTTAACTTTTCTGCAGCGCAAGGACAGTGGGATGCTCATGCTAACCTCGGTTTGGTAGACACAGCTTCTTCCACGACAGCAGCGGTTGAAACTAAATTCACTGGTACTTCTGGTCTTAACCTTGGTGGTGGATACTGGATGGATTCTATGTACTTGTTTGCTAACATGTTTTCTGGTGGCGGCAAACTTGAGGCTGGTGGTACAGAAACGAATAAGGCTACCCAGTCTGTGAATAAAATTGGTGCTGTGAACACTTCTAAAGTTGAAGGCGGCGAGTTTTTCTACGGCGCGACTTACCTGATGGATTCTAGTAAAACTAGTCCTGCTGGCGTAGAAGCAAAAACTGACCTTACGGCATTGAATGTAATCGTTGGAATGGAAGTAGAAGCGACTTCTTGGTTGAATCTACGTGGTTCACTCACTCAAGACGTTTTGGTAAGTTCAACTAAAGGTGCTACCAACACTGATTCTCCGCGCGCAGACAACACAACTGTTGCTGCAGGCGCTGGCATCAAGTTCGGTAAAATGACACTTGATGGAACACTTGCTGGTGCAACAACTGGTGCGGTTAACGGCAACAGTTTGCTAGCACAGTCTTCTTTGACTTATCGCTGGTAATTTAAAGATCTAAATTTAGAGTGCAAAAACCCCAGGGAAACCTGGGGTTTTTTTTGGTTCTGGGCGCATAGAATGTAGCAAGCTAAACTAGTCCCACTTCGTTGCAAAGCGCTGGTATCCTCTTTGGATTTTACCTGGCTAGAAAAGCTTCGTATTTGCCACCGATGAAACGCAAAATTTCCACCTGAATTGAATCCAAAAAAATTCAAATGGCAATATCGCTTGTCATAAGTTTGATTTAATTAACTCAACAGAACCATTTTTAGATCTTCCACCCGATGTGGGGCGCTGTTATTGCGGTCGTTGTCCTAAAGCTTGAGGGGCCCGACTTTTTCCAAAGAATCCTGCTAACGCAATGATTGTCACTAGGTAGGGCAGAATTTGTATAAATTGAATTGGAATGCCGGTTTCTTGGCCCTGCAAGCGCATTTGAATGGCGTCGACAAAGGCAAAAAACAAACAAGCACACATTGTGGGAAAGGGTTTCCACCGGCCAAAGATTAAAGCAGCCAGCGCGATAAATCCCCGGCCCCCCGTCATAGATGGCGAATAACTCGAAGATAGAAATAAAGAAAGAGAACCTCCGCCAAGGCCGGCCAAAAATCCGCAACCCAAAAGACCCCACCATTTTACCATTTGTGGTTTGTAGCCAGCTGCTGCCAATGCTTCCGGACGTTCACCAGCAAAACGTAGCAATAGACCCGAGCGAGTTTGCCGATACCAAAAGGTGATCAGCACCGCCACTGCTATTGAAACCACAATTGGACCAAAGGTAAAGCGCGACTCAAGCGGCAAAGAAGGCGTGCTTCCGGTTGAGTCAAATAATTGTTTAGTTACAAAGGGCGCGATACCAAAGGCCAGCATATTAAGGGCAGCGCCAGCGACAATTTGATCAATGCGAATGGAAATAACAAAAATGGCTAAAAGAAATGCCAATAACATTCCCGCACAACCAGCCACGAAAAAGGAAACCCATGGCGCGTGATGAAAGTGGGCGTGCGTGGCTCCGGCTAAGGCGCCAGCCAGCATCATTCCTTCTAGGCCAATTTGCACAGTTCCTGAGCGTTCGCTTAAAAAGCCACCCATCGCCGCCAAGATTAACGGTGTTGCGCCCCGAAGGGCACTGACAAAAAGAGCAGCCGAGATCAATCCCTCTTGTTCCACGGAAGCCCTTTCTTAATTTTTTCGAGCAAAGCACTATCCAGAAAATAGAAACTAGCGACTGAGAAAATAATCACAGCTTGAATAATTTTTGCGAAATCCTTATTGATCATTTGTGTTTCCATATCTAAATCCAATGCCCCTTTATGCAGAATACCGAAAAGAAAGGCCGAAAGAAGGATTGCCAGGGGATTATTTCTAGCCAGAAGGGCGACAGCAATTCCAGTGAATCCATAGTCGGGGGAAAAGCCGAAACGAAATTTACCTGCCGAGCCCAAGATCTCATTCATCGCCACAAATCCAGCAATGGCGCCAGCAATAGACAGGGCAAGCATTTTAACTTTTTTCGTATTGATACCGCTGATTTCGGCAGCCACATCATTTTGGCCAACGACCCGAAGCCCATATCCAAAAACGGTATGGTACAAAACAAAATACAGAACAAAGGCTAAGAAAATAGCGATAAAGAACGAGGAATTCATTGGTGAATTAGGGGCTGAATCCGCAATGAATTTTGCTTTGACCAACAGATAGCCAGCACCAATTTTGGCGGACTCGGGATTTTGCGTTGTCGTACTTTTAAGCGCGCCTTGAATCAACCAACTGGTTACGCCGCCAGCGACAAAATTCATCATCATCGTAACAATGACTTCGTGACTGCCGCGATAGGCTTTTAGGACTCCTGGAATAAATCCCCAGAACGCTCCCGCAAGTAGTGCGGCAAGCATTGCAAGTAGGGGCGCCAGTGGATAAGGCACCTGAGGAAGAAGCACGCCAACAGCCGTCGCCGCGGCCGCAGCGACAGTCAGTTGCCCCTCGGCGCCGATATTGAAAAGTCCAGCATGAAAAGCCATTGAAACAGAAAGTCCTGCGAAAATAAGCGAGGTCGTATAGAACAAAGTCTGGGATAGATCTTCCCAAGTTCCAAAGGCACTTTTGCTAATGATTGCAAAAACATGAGCAGGACTTTCTCCGGCAAACTTTGCTAAGCCCAATGAAATTAATAAACCTACAACTAATCCAAAAAATGCTTTCATGTCGGGGATGCTCCACCCATTGCTGCGCCAATCGAGCGATCGTCAAACTCATAATAATAAAATTGGCTAACTATTTTCCCGCTATACATTACTAGAATTCGGTCACAAAGTTTTTTTAGCTCATCAAGATCTGAAGAAACTAAAAGGACTGAACCACCTTCCTTTTTTACATTCAATATCTGTTCATGAATTTTTTCACTGGCCCCGATGTCGACGCCGCGGGTGGGTTGTGCAACAATAAGCAGCCCTGGATCGGACATCAGCTCGCGGGCCATGATTAGTTTTTGTTGATTGCCACCAGAAAGATGACCGGCGGGCATGGATCCATTAGCAGGCCTGATATCAAATGTTTTAGTTGCTCGGGCCAGCTTTTCCCTAACTTTTTGATAAAAAATAATTCCCATTTTGCTAAACATCGAACTGCGCTGCTGCCCCAGAATAAAGTTTTCTTCAACCGATAGTTCGGTAGCCATGGCTTGGGCAAGTCGGTCTTCGGGAACAAAAGCAATACCCATCGTTCGAATTTCATCAGAACTAAGATCTGTAATAAGGTGTTCTTTGTAGTCGATAACTCCTTTTAAGCTTCCTTTATAGATCCGTGGTCGAATTAGACTATTCAAAAGTTCAGACTGTCCATTGCCTTCGACGCCGGCGATGCCAACGATTTCTTTTTGCCGCATAAAAAAGGTAACTTTTTCAAGCTTGGTGACGCCATTTAAATTCAAACTTAAGTCGCGAATGGATAAAGTGTGATTGCCAGAACCCATTTTATCTCGGGGAACATGTTGCTCGATAAGGGCGCGACCCACCATAAGTTCAGCAAGTTCTTGTGCTGATTTTTCAAAAGTTTTGAAGGTTCCGACAACTTGTCCTTGGCGAAAAATAGTCACTTGATCAGCAATGGCCCGGACTTCGGAAAGTTTGTGGGTGATAATAATAATTGTTTTTCCGGCCTCTTTCAGGATTCGCAATTGTTTAAAAAAAGCTTCAATTTCAAGTGGATTTAAAACAGCTGTCGGTTCGTCAAGAATCAAAAGATCGGTATTCGCATGTAGCAACTTTAGAATTTCAATTCTTTGCTGAGTCCCGACACTTAGATTTTCAACCAAAGAGTCCCAGGGCACCGGCATATTGTACTTTTCAGAAAGGATTTTAAGTTCCTTCTTTTTCTTCGAGCGATTCAAAGGAATCAAATAATCTACAAAAGTTCGAAAGGGTTTGTTTTCATCTAGAATAATGTGATCTATGGCTGGAATAGGCCCGGCTAACATAAAATGTTGGTGAACCATCCCAATGCCGACCATCTTGGCTTGAACTGGTGAAGAAAAGATGGCTTTACGGCCTTTAAAAAATATTTCGCCTTCGTCCGGCGGGTACATGCCGAAAATCATCTTAGCGCAAGTTGATTTGCCGGCGCCATTTTCACCAATCAGGGCATGAATTGTGCCCTTTTCAATTGCAAAACTGACTTTAGAATTCGCCTTGACCGAACCAAAGTGTTTGCCGACACCTTTTAGAACTAAAAGTTCGGACGGAACATAAGTTGCCGGTCGACTCTGGATCGGTTTTGTAGGCCTATTTTTTTGCATCTTTCTTATAATAATCAGGGACAAGAATTTTGCCAGCAATGATGTTGGATTTTAGCTCTTCAACTCTTTTTGTCATTTCTGGGGTGATTAGCTTTTGGTTGTGCTCATCGATGGCATAGTCGACGCCCTTATTTTTTAATCCAAATCGGTAAATGCCACCTTGAAACTGACCGTCTTTGAGCTCTTTAATTGTATCATAAACAGCGACGTCGACCCTTTTAAGCATCGAGGTCAGGATAAAGCCTGGTTTCATCCAATTCTGATTTGAATCCACCCCGATGGCGAATTTTTTTCGTTCTTCAGCAGCATCAAAGACCCCAGACCCAGAGGCTCCTGCGGCTGCAAAGATAACGTCCACCCCAGAGCCAAATTGTGACAACGCAAGTTCTTTACCCTTTGGAGGATTGGTCCAGGCTTCACCAGTGATGCCAATGAAGTTTGAAATCAATTTTGCTTTTGGATTTACTTTTTCAACTCCGGCCCGAAAGCCCATTTCAAATCGACGAATCATCGGAATATCCATTCCGCCAATGAACCCAATTTTTCCGGTCTTTGATTGAAGTGCAGCAAGTGCTCCAACAAGGTAAGCGCCTTCGTGTTCCTCGAATAACAGGCTTTTGACATTGGCAGCGGTGACCTCGCCATCAACAATGGCAAATTTTTTCTGTGGGTACTGGTCGGCAATTTTCTTAACCGCTTCGGCTTGCGCAAAACCAACTCCGATAACTAGATCAAAGTCTTTTTTTGCAAAGGATCGATGTAGAATTTCAATGGAATTAGAATCTGTTGCTTCAACATACTTTAGCTTTATGCCAAATTCCTTTTCGGCCTTTGTTGCTCCGGCATAGGCTGCTGAATTGAAGGATCTGTCATCTTTTCCACCTTTATCTAAAACCAAACCAACTTTTAATGGCGCGGCTGATGCCAAAGAAGAAGCCAAGAAAGAAGCCAAGAAAGATACCAAGAAAGATACCAGAGAAAGGCATAAGAGTCTGAAAAGTCTCATATTTTAAGTCCTTTTTTAAGCGGGCAGTTGCCAATGGTTTAGGCTGGGTATTTCTGTCGGTCAATGGCAGAGAATAGCTTTTCACTCGAGGTTGGATCTGTTGATGCTCGGCCTTGTGGATAATTGTTGCTGTGTGGCGTAATCTCCGATATTTGCATCTGTATGACTCTTGATTCTCACAATTTTTCTATGAAGGCCATTGGCTTTGTCGAGTCCTGCTATCTGGATCGATTCGGAACGCCAAGGCAGCCCGGCCTGGTAAAAAGCTCGTGGGGAAAAATCCATTTGCAAAAGGAATGGCATCCCCAGCAATCCTTGGAAGGCCTATCTGGATTTTCCCACCTGTGGGTGATTTTTGTATTTCACCAGAACACGAACTCTAGGTTTCACGCAAAAGTTCATCCGCCTCGATTGGGCGGCGCAAACATGGGCGTTTTTGCCACGCGAAGTCCGCATCGACCTAACTCGATTGGCTTGTCGCTGGTAAAAATTGAATCTATTGAAAGCGACGGGGTTGTAGTTTCCGGGATCGATCTGGTCAATGGAACTCCAGTTCTGGATATTAAGCCCTACTTGCCAGAGATTGAAGCAATTCCTGAGGCCAAAGCCGGTTGGTCTGAGCAGCTTGTAAAAACAAAAATTACCGTCCTCTGGAGTCATGAGCAGCTTGAGTTTTTAGCGAAATGGCAGTCAGAGAGCGGGCGAATTCACTTGCGCCAATTGATCGAGGAAACCCTGATCTTGGATCCTAGGCCATTGATCTACCGCGGATATGAGGGCAAAGCTTCGCCCTATCGGGAGACTCATGCCGTCCGAATTTTTGATGGGGACGTCCATTTCTCATTTATCGATAATGAGCGGATCCAGATCATAGATATTTCCCGCCATACTTTAGAATAGCGGGGATTTAGCTTTGCAGGCGCGTAAGGGCTTCCCTTAAGGATCCAATCTTACTGGATGCTTCGCCCAGCAAGCCACGATCGGTTTCCACAACTTCTTCGGCAGCATTTTTTACGAAGTTTTCGTTCGCAAGGCGCGCAGTAAGAGTGGTAATTTCTCGGTCCAACTTTTCAATGGTTTTTTGGATGCGAGTTATCTCTTCGGCCAAGTCGACTAGACCTTCCAATGGAATGATAACTTTGACTCGTGCATCCTTAATCGTAACTAGGGTTACCGCGCACTTTGCAAGATTTCCTTCGGCCTGGATCTCGAGCTGCTCAATTCGACCCAAAGTAACAATTGCATTTCTATTTGTGCCAAGAATTTTTTGCACCTGATCATCGTTCGGAGCCAGGCGAACATTTATTTTAGCTCCGGGGTTAATTCGATTTTCGCCTCTGATGTTGCGAATTGCGGCGATCACTTCTTTGACGATATCGATTTCAAAAGCGGCGGCCTCTGACCCGAAGCTTAGAAAATCTCGATCGTTTCTAGGGTTGGGATATTGATCAACGATGCATGCTGCGCCACGAATGGGCAGCTTCTGATAAAGCTCTTCTGTAATAAACGGCGCAAACGGATGCAATAGACGCATAATTCGATTCAATGAAAGCGCCAGCACCGTTTGACTTGCTAATTTTTCATGGGCATTGGAGCCAGTCATAATGGGTTTGATAAATTCGATATACCAATCGCAGAATTCATACCAGACAAATTGATAAAGTGCCCCGGCCGCATCAGAAAATCGGTCTTGCTCAAGGGAATCTTCCACTGTTTTTTCGACCTGACCAAGCTTGAATATAATCCATTGATCGAAGGTCGACAGCGAGGCCTTCAATTCTGGAAGTTTAGCGGCGGCAGAGGGGTCAAAACCTTGCAAAGAATTCAACGCAAAACGGGTTCCATTCCAAATCTTATTCATGAAATTGCGGTAGCCCTCAAGTCGTTGCTCGCTAAACTTGATGTCTTTTCCAGAGTGGATATGCGCAAGAAATGAAAAGCGCAAAGCATCGGCGCCATTTTTTTCGATCATGTCCACAGGATCAATCGAGTTGCCGAGGGACTTCGACATTTTTCGACCTTGGGAATCTCGGATCAGGCCATGCAAATAAACCTGACGAAAGGGGACATCACGCATGAATTCCAGACCCAGCATGATCATTCTGGCCACCCAAAAGAAAATAATATCGTGGCCAGTGACCAAAACATTTGTCGGATAGAAAGTCTTTAAAGTTTCGGTTTCTGCAGGCCAGCCCATAGCGCTATATGGCCAAAGGGCAGAGCTAAACCAAGTGTCCAGGACATCTTCATCTTGATGAACCTCGGGGCTATTGCATTTGTCACATTTGCTAAGATCAGTTTCACTAACCATAACATGTTCACAAGTCTGGCAGTACCAGGCAGGAATGCGATGACCCCACCAAAGTTGGCGTGAGATACACCAGTCTTCAATGTTGTTCATCCAGTGCAGGTAAGTCTTTGTCCAACTCTCGGGCTCAAAGCGAATCGTTCCACTTTCGACGACCCGTTTGGCTGGAATTGCCAATTGCTCAGTTTTAACAAACCACTGCTCAGAAAGAAAAGGTTCCACGACCGCCCCTGAACGCGAGCAATGGCCGACACTAAGAACATGCGGTTCTTCTTTTTCAAAAAGATCGAGTGCTTTTAAGTCCTCTAGGATTTTTTTTCTGGCCTCTTGAACTTTAAGTCCTTGGTAGGGGCCTGCGTTTTCATTGAGCTCTGCTTTTTTTGTTAAAATATTAATGAAAGGTAAGTCATGGGTTTTTCCAATTTTATAGTCATTGAAATCATGAGCAGGTGTGATTTTTACAACGCCTGAGCCAAAATCCTTATCGACATAGGTGTCGGCAATGATCGGAATTTTTCGATTTAATAGCGGCAGAATAACATTCTTGCCGATTAGTTTTTGATAGCGGGGATCTTCTGGATGCACACAAACTGCAGTGTCGCCCAATAGGGTTTCGGGCCGAGTTGTTGCAACAACTAAAAAGCCACTACCGTCTTCCAAAGGATAGCGAAGATGGTAGATAAAACCTTTGACCTGGCGGTGCTCGACCTCAAGGTCAGAAATTGCACTTTCTAAAGGTCCACTCCAATTTACTAAACGTTTGCCCCGGTAAATGGCGTTTTTCTTATAAAGACTAACAAAAACTTTTTTAACCGCCTTTGAGACCCCTTCGTCTAAAGTGAAAACCGCGCGGTCCCAATCACAGGAATCCCCCAGTCGTCGCATTTGTTTGTAAATGCGATCCCCATACTGATGTTTCCACTGCCAAACTTTTTCGACAAACTTTTCTCGGCCTAACTTGTGCCGATTCAAACCTTCTTTGCGCAATTCCTTTTCCACGACAGTCTGGGTCGCAATACCTGCGTGATCTGTTCCAGGTAACCAAAGTGCGTTGAATCCGTTCATGCGTTTCCAGCGAATCAGGCAATCTTGAATGGTGTGATCCATGGCATGACCCATGTGTAAAAATCCTGTGACGTTCGGAGGGGGCAAGATGACGCAATAAGGTGGTTTGGTGGATTGATCTAGCGCTTTAAAATAGCCTGCCTTTTCCCACCAATCATAGATTCTACTTTCAACCTCTTGCGGGTTGTATCGGTCGGAAATCTGTAATTTGTCTAATTGTTCTTCTGACATTGGCGCCTCACGCAAAGAAGGTAACGTAAAAGTGAAACTCCCTATTTTTTTGGTCGAATGGTTTTCAGTTCAACCTTAATCTCTTGTTTATTTTCTTTCAGGCTTGCTGAATTCACGTTGTCCGGGTCAAATAGCTGCTGATCTACGCCATCAGAGTTCTCTTCTTTAAATTTTTCAACATCTTGTTTGCCGGGTCTTGTGATCTGCCGCTTTTCTTTACTTTGCCCGCTTGACGGTGGCGAGTCATCTTTGAAGCGAAAGTTCAGGCCCGCAAAAATATTCCAACCAGCGGCGTAATCTTGACCAGTTACGCCTGTGCCGTAGCCCAACTGAAAGCCCAGCATTCCACCGCCATCATAGCGATACCAAAGCTGTGCCTCCAAATAGTTTGGATTTACAGCGTAGAATCGGTAAGCGCCGCCATTCTTTGCTGTGTTGTAGAGCTCGCGTTCGCCACGAGCTGAGCCTGATTTATCGTCATAGTGGAAGGCGCTATTGAAACCAGCAAGCCCCAAGCCAACCGCGCTGCTACCCATGACATATTCAGTACCTAAGGAATAAGGTACTAGTGTGGATCGGCCATCTGTTCGATAGGTGACTCCGATTGAGCCAAATGGAACAAAGTTTTTAATCGACATTCTTCCAAGAATACGTCCATCGACCTCGGTTGTTCCTTCTTGATTGGCAGAGGTGTCTTCTTTGGTATCAATCTTTTTAAAGGGCATTAAAAATGAGCCAACTGCGACCCATTCAATGCGGTCGCCAGAAAAGATAAGAAGGTCAGTTCCCAGTTTGAAATTAGTGAGACTGCTATTGTTGCGGTTCACAAGTCCATCACTTGAACTTGAGTTGGCGATATTCGTCTGTCCAAAGAATCCCCATCTGGCGGATGGAGTCCAACGCACGCCAAGATCAAAATTCATCAAAGAATAGGATGTTCCGCTTGTTAAGCTATTTACTTCACCACCACCGTGACTATAATTGCCTGTGGCTTTATAGTACTGCGTGCGGAATTCCATGTCCCAGAGGCCTGGGTCGTAACCACGGAATTCATCCCATGACTTCGCAGGAAGAGTTGTCAAAACCAAGGTTGCAAAAAATAAGTAAATCACTGACTTTGTCATAATTATCAATTATGGCTTGAAGATACGAGGGAATCAATGACGGACTCCATAGATCCTAGACGTGCTCAACTAAGGATCATTTTCTTGATCGTATTCTTATATTTAGTTGGGTTCGGTGTAATTATCCCGATGATTCCGCTTTTAGCCCGGGACTTTGGTGCATCGGCTTTTCAGGTTGGATTGTTGATGTCGGTTTATTCGGGCGTCCAGTTTATTTTTTCGCCATTTTGGGGAAGACTCAGCGACCGCAAGGGACGCAAGCCCATTCTTTTGTTTTGCCTTTTGGGCGAGGGTCTTTCGTATCTTTTGTTTGCCTTTTCAAGAAGTCTAGAGATGCTGTTTCTATCACGAATTTTAGCTGGATTTTTTGCGGGCAGTATCTCGACCGCCGCGGCCTACATCTCGGATATCACACCGCCTAAAGAGCGTTCAAAAGGCATGGCATTGATTGGGGCAGCCTTTGGTCTAGGATTTCTAATTGGGCCGGCTCTGGGTGGTTTTCTTACAACATGGGGTCAAACGTTTTCTTCTGAAAAACATTTTGGTACGGGCTTTGCCGGAATTTTCGTTTCTATCTTTTGTTTGATCATCTTCATTCTGGGACTGAAGTATTTGACCGAGTCCTTGCATCTAAGGGCAAAACATCACATCGAACCCGCTTTAGAGAAGCGTCAAAATCGCTTGCTGGTGCTTTTTAAATACGTCGGCAGGCCGCTGCTTGGGCCCATGATTATTGTCTATCTGCTTTCGTCTTTTGCCATGTCGACCATGGAGGCAACTCTAATTCTATTTTTAGGGGATCGATATCAATGGGGAATCCGCGAAGTCAGTTATGGGTTTGCTTACGTGGGTTTGATTTCAGTTTTTTGTCAGGGTTACTTGGTACGAAAACTACTACCAGTGGTTGGCGAGCGCAGAATGATGGTATTTGGCCTTTTGGTACTGGGATTAAGTATCGCAGCAATTCCCTTTGTCCCAAGCTTGGCCGGTTTGGCGGTGGTGATGACTTGTTTAGGTGTCGGTAATAGCTTCACCAACCCCTCAGTTCTGGGCAGCATTAGTTTATTAAGTGGGGCTGAGGAGCAAGGTCTAGTTTTGGGAATTGCACAAAGTGCCGCATCCCTAGGTCGGATTTTAGGCCCAGCTTTGGGCGGTATTCTTTATCAACACTTCACCCAGAGCAGTCCATTTTTGTCCGGGGGATTTATTGCATTACTGGGCTTTTTGATCACCACTTTTTTATTTGCTCAGTTGCCAGAAACTGCAAAAAAGCAAAGTGCGGGAGCGGGAGCATGACTGCCGCCCCTATTGGCTTTTTTCAATTTGATAACTTAGTGCGCGCGCAAATTCCCTTTCTTTTAGTCCATCCGGGTCTTGATTTCTCTGGTTGTTGTCATGCTAGAGATCTTTCGCATATCCAAAAAGTGTCGCTGGTTTTTGATTTCGAAATGCAAAGCGAACTTACCGCCGTAACAAGAATTCTTGCGGAAGTGAGTCAGCGAAAACTTCCTGACCATTACCCGATTGTCGTCGTTTGCCAGACTGGAACTTTGTCACAAGCGATTGCTGAAGAACTGGACTCGAAAGGATTGATCAATTCCTTTTATATACTAGGTGGGATCAAGGGCCTTCAGGCCGAACCTTAGAGGATTTTAAAATGCGCAATTATTTTTTTGTAGCGGTCATTTTTCTTCAAGCCTTGGTAATCAGTGCTCTTTTAAACAGCCAAGGCAAGGCGCAACCTCCGGTTGTTCTATTGCATGCATCGGCGCAAGATCCGACTTCCTTCGGTAGCCCGCCGCCCGCGACATCTGCGATACAATGGAATTTAAGCTGCGCGGATGACAGCGAATGCGAGATAAATGTTGGCGCGTTAATTCGTCCGAATGGTGTTTGCACGGCTTTTCTTGTCGGCCGTGATCTGGTGGCGACCAATCTTCACTGCATTCCCGAAGACCTGTGGAAAGAAAAAGCCGCGTGTGCTAATAAAATTTTGATCATCATGCCAAAAACTCGAGGACGGCCAGAGGAGCGTCGCTGGTGCAAAGAGATTATTCATGTTAGCCCACCGATAAGTGAGGGCTCAATTCGTCCGGATTATGCTTTTTTACGAGTAGAGTCTGACTTTTTTCGACCACCAATATCGGTTTCACGAAGGGGAATTAAAGATCAAGAAATTTTGACGGTCCGACGAATGTCACCTACAAAAGATGGTGGCGTGATGAATACCATTCGCTGTAAGGCGGTTCAGAATTCAATGATGAACCCCCACTTTAAAAATGACTTCAGTCCTCTGGTATTTATGTCGCAATGCCCGATTGTTCGCGGAAATTCTGGTTCACCAATATTGTCCATCGACGGCCTAGCACTTGGAGTTGTCTCAACTGCTCATGAAGTCAAAGAGGGTGATAAATTTGGCACGGGCTCGAACTTTGCTTGCGTCGAGGCCGGCTTTTTAGGTCTTTACGCAAATCTGCCCATTCAATGTAAAGACAATTTCAGTGAACAAGAAATTGTAAAAAAGAACAATGAATTGATCTTGAGTGCACAGACTTCCCTGGAAGAGCGTTTTCGCAAAGCCTTGGAAATTGAGGCCTCAACCTTCAATAAACGAAATTCCGTTGAGTTTGCTTTTCAAGTGATGATGAGACCCGCAACCGTGCTAGAGCAAAAACAAAATGTGTCTCAGGTCGCTGAGCTTTTGCCTCAATGCTATATTCAGGAAAAAATTCGAGGCCTTTTGGGCCGGGAAGTTGATTTTGTTATGGCTTTAAAACGTTGGAAGATATTCAGCGGTCGGGACAAGGATCGCCGTATTCAAACCAACTTGATTGAAGAGGTTATAAATTATAGAATTACCTACAAGGCCCAGCCCGATCCAAAGGATTCTGGAATTCTAGTTTCAATTCAAGAGGAGAAGTCGGCCCATCCAGCGATTAAAGCAAGAGTCCCGGTTTGCCAACAACTGCGGCAAAAAGTCCCTGCTGAATCGGCGAAAGTTACTCCAGGTAATCGCTAAATTTTCTTTGTGACCCGGGCCAAGATCAATGAAATCAATGCGGTCTATCAGCACCATGAGGTGGATGAGGTGGCCGAAAAGCCATTGAATTCATTTTTCTTTGTGCCTAGAATCTTTTCAGTGGCGCTGGCAGTCGCGGTAAAGGTGACAGTTACGGTGTTCTAGTTAATCTATGAATGGGAGAAAAATATGAAGGCTATTTTATTTGGATTACTAGTTTTGAGCGCGAGCTTTGTCGTGAAAGCTTCACCGGTACTTTCTTCAACTCCGACGCCAACCCCTGCGGCGGCACTGCCTTGTGATCCTCGGTGCGCCGAATGTGTGGAAGCATGCGTGGACCAAGTTTGCTCGGATTCTGGCAAGCGGCAATGCTTTGGAGTGGGCTCGCACTCGACGGAGAAATGTTGTTATTCGCCAAGCAATATGACTTGCTACGTGAAGCCAGACAGCCAAGTTGAACTTGCTAAGAAAAGATCTGGACGCCCTTATAATGGCAGTCCGGATTGCAAGCAGCCAACAAAAGTTGGAATGCAAAAGAATCCTCTCACACCGCTGCTAAAGGGAACTTTTTCCTCTGCAAAGATAAATTCGTCAGCCTTAAGTCACTAAGGATAAGGTCATCCTATAGCAAATTCGCCTGGTTACCCATCGAGGCCGAAGGCCTTGGTGACCGCAGCGATGGCGACCCCGCGGATGAGAACTTTTTTGATTTTTGATTTATCGCCTTTTAAAATTTTGACCTGACTTTTTGCGATTCCCAATTTTTTTGCAAGAAAGCTTTCGATTTCAGCATTGGCTTTGCCATCAACCGGTGGCGACTTGATTTTTATTTTCAAGGCATTGTTATAGGGGCCGATGATTTCATTTTTTGCGGCATTGGCAACGACATGGAGGGAGACAACAACCCCCTCCGGTCGTGATACAATCACAGTTGCTCGGAAGACAAAGGTGAAATTTCAGTAGTCCGATGTCCAAGAGTTGGGCTGCCCTCAATGTTCATATTGGGCATTCCTATATTTGGCATAAATTTTTCACCTTGCTCAAGTAAGGTGATATGGGCCTGTGCCAACGCTTTCAGATTTGCTTCAAACTGCATTCGGGCTCGCTTGAGTTCAGAAAGCTCAGTGTAGGTTTTTTTAAGAGAATCCCTTGCGTCCCGAGTAATGATTTCAGATTTTTGCTGGGCATCAGCGACAATCAATCTGGCTTCGCGGTCGGCATCATGACGAAGGCGGTCGGCCATTTGCGAAGCTGTAGCGATAGTCGTTTTTAGTATTTGATCACGTTCCCGCAACTCATTGACTGAAATCTCTTTTTCTCGCACCAGTTCTTTAAGGCTGTTGCGTTCATGAATAAGGTCTTCCATGGTTGCGGCAATTTGTTGCAAAAAGTCAAGGACTTGATTTTCATCCAGGCCAAACATTTTTTTATTGAAAGCCTTATGGGCAATATCGATCGGAGTGATTTTCATGAGCCTCCTCCTTGAAGCAAAATTGATTCACACTTTATTAGGATAGGACTGCTTAGGTCTCTTTCGCAAGCTCCTGATTCCTAAGGGCTGCTTTTTCGAAAGAATAGCGCAGGGCTCGCTCAATTTCGAGCTCGCGCATGGACTGAAGTCCAGCTGCCGTGACACCTTTTTTAGAAGAAACCTTAAGTAGCAGATCTTCCAAAGAAGCTTCTTTCTGTTGCGAGGCCAGCATTGAGGCACCTAGAAAAGTTTCTACAGTCATTTTTCGAGCTGTGTCCGGATCAAAACCGCGCTCTTCAATCCACTCTTGCCAATACATCATCAGCTCAAAAATAAAACCAGTACCGGCCGAGCAAGAGACCATCAGTGCCTCAAACTTTTCTTCATCTTCGACCTTTAGAACATAACCAAGGGGCTCAAACAGGTCTTCGACGATTGTTTGCAATCCCGGGTCCTCTTCATTCATGACGAATCCAATGACCCCACGACTAATAAGTGACGGAGTATTGGGCATTAGCCGAACGATTCGACATTGCGGCAACTTTTTTCGTAGCTGACGAAGGGTGACGCCGGCCGCCAGCGAGATCAACATTTGTTTTTCAGTAAATACCGAAGCAATGGGTTCAATTGCCCCGGCCAGGTCCTGCGGTTTGGTCGCTATGACAATGACATCAGCTTTGTCGACGACTTCTTCGTTGGTCGCACAGGCATTTATACCGTAAAGGTCTGCGATTTTTTGTAATTTTCCGTCGGAACGATTAGAGCCAAATATTGATTTTGCCTCGACAACCTTGTTTTCGATTAAACCTTTAATCACTGTTTGGGCCAAGTTACCAACGCCAATAAAGCCGATTTTAAGATGAATTTTCAAGGCAAGCTCCCACTTGAATATTGAAAAATCCGGAGACCCTTTGTTTGGCAACGGATTCTCTATTTAAAAATTGTATGGCCTCTTTGAACTCAACGCAAGACTGCATCAAGGTTGTTTGCGCGGTCTTTCACCAAAAATAATTGTACCAAGACGAACCAGAGTAGCTCCTTCTTCAACCGCAATTATATAATCCGAGCTGGTCCCCATACTCAGGGCTGTGGCCTCGGGCAGCAATGGCAAAAATTGATCGCGCAGGTTGCGCAACTGACAGAAAAAGGGTCTGGCCTGTTCCGGAATTGAAAAGGGGGGGGGCATCGCCATCCAACCGACGACGCAAATGTTCTTCAAATCCTTCAGTTTAACAACTTCAGAGGTCAGATTTTCTGCAGAAAATCCGCTTTTGCTGGCTTCGTTTCCTAAGTTGACTTGAATTAATATTTTCTGTTTAAGCCCTTTTTGCTGAGCGATTCGATCGATCATTTCAGCTAGTAAAACCGAATCTACAGAGTGAATTATATCAAATAGTCCGACCACAGATTTGACTTTGTTTTTTTGTAAATGACCAATAAAGTGCCAACGAATATGTGCTAGGTCTTTTAGGTTTTCAATTTTTAAAATTGCTTCTTGCACGTAATTTTCTGCAAAAATATGCTGACCTTTCTGGTAAAGATCGCGAACTTTTTCACTGGAATGTAATTTTGAAACAGCGACGATTTGTGCGCCACATTGCCGAAGATCATGAGCTTGAATCTGTTGCGCAACCGAAATTATTGATTTTTCTACCTGCAAATTATTTTCACCAAGTAAAGTTGCCAAAAGATCTCGTGGCAAACCAACGACGTTGTCATAGGGCCCGTCGATAGAGCTTACAAAATTAGCACCCTTGTCTTGAATTCCATAGCCGCCGGCTTTATCCATTGCGGCACCGCTGGAAACATAATTTTCAATTTCAGAATCCGATAAGTTTCTAAAGTTTACGGTGGTGGTCGCTAATGAAAATAGGGTCTTCCCCCTTGAGAAAATTGCTCCTTGGCAACGTCCTTCGATCAAACAAATGGCCGTCTTGACCTGGTGGGCTCGACCTGAAAGTTGTCGAAGAAATTGACAGGCCTGGACCTTGGTTTGGGGTTTGCCTAAATTCTGTCCTTCAAGGCAAACCATCGTATCTGCAGAAAGCAGTAAATAGTCTTGTTGTTTCAAAGGCTTATATGCTGCAAAAGCGGCTTCAGCTTTTTTGCCGGCGATGTCATGAATTTGCGCATCCACACTTAGGTTTTTCTCAAGATGTTCCGATACTTTAACTAAGAAAGTCTCAAAAAAATACCCTGCTTCCAAAAGCAGTTGTTTTCGGCGAGGCGACTCTGACGCTAACACGAGTTGGTGCATGGTACTAACTCACCACAGGGGAAGAAAAATGGGAAGCGCAGATTTACTCTTAATTTTTGGCGTCTTCTTGGCCGCAGTGGCGGTCTATACTTTTACGTCTGCCATGCTTACGAATAACAACGACAAAGAAATGTTGGTATGGGCCAGTGGCAACGAGCCCGCCAAATCGAAAAACCCCTTGATCAACTTTTCACGCCCATTGGTGCATGTATTCACAATTCAGCATGCCATCAGAATCAAAAGCCCCGACTACCGAAAACGGGTGGCAAAAATTTTACTAACGGCTGGTCTTTCGCGAGAGCTAAATGTTGATGAGTTTATCGGCCTGCAGATTCTTTGGGCGATATTGGTATCGGGTTTTGTTGCTTTCTTGAATTACGGACTTGATCTTGAGTTACCCTGGCTTTTTTGTTTGTTAGGAATTCCACTGGGCGCGATGGTTCCACGAATCTATGCCAGCAGTGAAAAGGGCCGCCGGGAAATGTCGGTCCGCGCCGATCTACCATTTTTTGCAGATCTTTTGGCCCTGTCCACTGAGGCTGGTTTGGACTTTATTGCAGCCATTCAAAAAATTGTCGACAAGGCAAGTGATAGCGTTTTGGCTCAGGAGCTTGGCACCGTATTGCAGGATATCAAGCTTGGATCGGCAAGGGCCGATGCCCTTAAGGGCCTTTCGACAAGATTAGATATTGGTGACATCACAAGTTTTGTTGCGGTGTTAGTTGATGCCGATGCCACGGGAGCAAGTATTTCTAAGGTGCTGAAGGATCAAAGTAATCAAATTCGTTTGGAAAGATTTGTGCGGGCCGAAAAAGCAGGGGCCCGGGCTTCACAAATTATGTTGGTACCAATGATGCTGTTTATTATGCCGGCTGTGATGCTGGTCGTCTTTGGTCCGGTTATCGTTAGCTTCTACTACGGTGGAAAATGATGGCAATACTCAAGAAAAAAATTAATTCTGAAGTTCTAATCGGTGATCTTGACGTCGCAGAAAATTTTTGGCCACGAATGAAAGGCTTATTGGGCACGGCGGAATTAAGCAATCAATCCGGTTTGTGGATTCACAACTGCAATAGCATTCATACTTTTTTTATGAAATTTGCAATCGACTGCATTTTTCTTGATTCAAGTTTGCGGGTTAAGAAAATTGTAGGCAACGTCGTACCTGGTCGATTGGTGTTCCCAATTTGGGGGGCTTCGTCGGTCGTTGAGGTCAAAGCGGGTGTTGCCGCGAAGCTAAATTTGCAAGCAGGAGACGAGCTGTATGTGGGCCATTAGGGTGCTAAATGGCCCTCAAGCGGGCCAGATTTACAAATTGAAAAAGGGCAAAAATAAGTTTGGCCGCGGGTCAACAACAGATTTTCAGTTTCAAAGCACAGGAATTTCTAAAGAACATTTCGAGATCGAAGCCCTATCTGATCGCTTGGTTATTTTGGATCTTCAATCCAGTAATGGCACCTTTCTTAATGGGGTTCGGATCAACCGGCCAAGCATCGCCAAAGTTGGTGATAAACTGAGCGTCCACGAAATTCTATTTGATATTATATTTGCCCAGGACAAAGTCGGGACTCAGCCAACTTTACGGCCGGCAGGAGCACCTGTCTCACCCTATGCAATGCCAGGCCAGCACTCTTTTCCCCAGCCGGGACCTGTTGAGTCACCCGTTAATTCACCGGGGTTAACAGGCAGTCCAGTTGAAAGATATTTAGAAAAAGCCAAACATTATATCGAACACGTTGCCTTGCCTGCGGTTTATCGCCTTCCGGTGGTCTTTGAGTTCCGCAATGTGATTTATGGATTTGCCACTGTTTTTGTTCTTTTAGTCACGCTTCTTTCTATTTTACCAATGAAGTTTATAACCTCTGAAAGTATCACTTCAGAAAGTAAGCGCCGGGCATTAACCATTGCTCGGTCTTTGGCTTCTGCCAATTCACGAATGGTTAAAGATGGCCGGTTTGCTGAATATGATTCTGAACCAATTATCAAAGAAGAAGGCATCGACCAAGTTTACATTTTAGCGAAGGACGGAAATATTCTTGCGCCACCAGCGTTGACCGGAACCACTCCGCAAAAGGAATTGGCATTCGTCAAAAAGCTAAGGGCACAAGCCAAGGAGTATTCCGCAGAACTTTCCGACGGCCGAGTCGCTGCTGGCGCCCCAATTGTCGCTTACGATCCCCAAATCGGTGAAAATATGACCCGGGCTTATGCGGTGGTGATTTTTGATAGCAGCAGTTTAGCCTTTAATGATGGGCGAGCTGTCAGTCTATTTGTGCAAATGTTAATGCTAGCAAGCCTTTGTGGTTTTTTGATCTTTTTCTTTATGTATAAAGTAATTGAGCGCCCATTTTCATTGCTAAAAAAGGAGTTGGACCTGGCCTTGCGAGAAGGCCGGGACCAAGCCAGCATCGATATTCGTTTGCCGGTCATGCAAGAAATCCTTGTTTCAGTTAATAGTTTAATTTCTCGATCCTTGCACGGTGACTCGGCCAAACCCATGGGCTCTTCCATGATAAAGGATCAAGAACTTAGCAATGTGTTATCTATGGTTGGCTATCCCGCCCTGTTAATCAGTCGAGATTCAATTGTTTTGGGCGTCAATCAAGCCTTTGAAAGACTAACGTCAGTTGGGGCCGCACGTATTCAAGGACAGAGTATTAACTACATTCCTGACCAAGCCTTGCAGAAGAATATTGGCGACCTGTTAGATAGAGCCAAACGCAATCCTTCGCAAATTGCCGAAGACCAGTTAGAAATCAATAGCAACCAGGCTTTGCTTCGCTGTCAATCCGTCAGCGGATCAGCAGGCGAACCCGAATACTTCATGGTCATCTTCAGTCCCGCGGATGAAGTCCAAGGAGGCGCTGCATGAGTACAGCCCCTATCTTGGCACGGGCATTAAAATATAAAATCAAAATTTTAGGCACCGACAAAAGTTATAATTTTGATAAGGCTGTAATTACAATTGGCCGTGGGCCAGAGAATGATATTGCCCTGATTCATGATTCAAAGGTTAGCCGCACCCATGCCGCTATTCGAATTGACAGTGGCCGACTAATGGTCCGCAACGTCAGCCAAAAAAATGCACTGTTTGTAAATGGCAAACGGGAAGAAGAATGCTCGCTGACCAATGGAAGTGTTCTTCTGATCGGTGACACGCAGGTTCAGGTGGACTTTGAGAATTTGATCGCAAGCACTGTGGCTAGTGGTGGCAATTCAAACCTTAGTGTTGCTAAAGAAGTCACTAAGCCCATATTGCAAGCCGTCGGGTCCATTCCTGTTATGAAACCGCAAGTCCGACCCAGCGCCGAGATTAGAGGCACAACTTCGAACCCAACGTATTCTCCGATAGCTCATAGTAACTACTTGCCACCGGTAGCTGAGTCGACTTCAAATAAAAATTTAATGTATGTCATTGGCGCGGTACTTATTATTGGTGCTGCAATATTGTTTAGCGGAAATTCTGGAAAAAAGAGGGCTATAGAAATTCGCAGTGACTCTGAAATTGAAAAGGAAATCCAAGACTCAGCAATGGAAGTGAAAAAGTTGCATGAGATCAAGGGTCTTAAAGGTCAAGAGAGCATTAATTTTAAGATTTCCGATGAGCACTATCAGCAGGGCTTTCGTGATTATCGCCAGGGGCAATATGGCCGGGCAGTTCAGTCCTTTCAAGCGGCACTTTCCTTCTACCCACAACATCAGCTGGCGCAAAAGTACAAACAAGAGGCCGAACGAAAGTTTGAGGGTGTTGTTGATTTCAATCTTTTGCAAGGTCGGCAATATATGGATAAGACCAATTATCGCCTGTGCCGGGCGGCCTTTACTAACGCGATGACAATGATTAAGGATTCAACCAATATTAAATATCGGGAAGCAAAGATGGGCTACGATAAGTGCACAGTTAAAATGGAAGGGGGTTACTGATGCCTAAGTTGAGAATTCTACTCAACTCTGCAATGGTAACCGAGCTCAATTTAGAGATTGGGCGTGAATATATCGCTGGTCGCAGCAATCAGTGTGACCTAATGTTGGACTCGGATAAACGAATTTCGCGGCAGCACTTTAAGATTCGACATACGGGTATTGGTTGGATCGTTGAAGTTCTTTCGCGGTATGGCGACTTGTTTGCAAACGGAGAAAAAATCGCAGGGCTTGATTTGCAGCACGAATCCAAATTTAGTGTTCCACCTTACGAATTCGAATTTGTGGATGAAGCCCACTTGCCAAGTGTTGATCCTGCCAATCAGAACAAAGAAATTGTCCATGATTTTTCAGATCGCACATTCGTTGCGGCAATTGCCACTGAAGTTCCTTTTTTAAAAATTTATAACGAAGCCAATGAGCTACTGAAAGTATTTCGCCTTGAGGGCCAATCTTGGATAGCCGGGCGCGATACGGGAAATTCTATTTTTATAGATTATGTGCAAATGAGTCGGCGGCATTTTGAAGTTCAAAGATTCGATGGTGTTTTCAAGGTCCGGGACCTAGAAAGTGCAAATGGCACCATGGTGAATGGCCTGTCGCTATCACCCAATGAGTGGTTAGTTTTGGCCAGCGGCGATGCGATTCAGGTGTCTTCGTGGACGATGCAGTTCGAATTGCGGGATACCAGTTTCGAAGATCGTGTTGGACAGATCTCTGAAGAGATGCGGGCTCCAGCCCTGTATGTCCCAGAAGCAGACCCTTACTTGCAGCCCAACTATTTGCCAGAATCATATGAAGTTCAGAATCGAATTTCCTATGGGGCCATGGCGGTACCAGCGGTTCTGGCTGTTCTAAATAAGGGCAAACGAAAAAATTTAGTGCGAATGGGAATTGGTTTAGGGCTTGTGGTTGCCATTTTATTTGCCCTATTTCCCGAGGAGAACACGTCGGATCCTAAAAAATCAGGAATCGATAGAATGGATCCATTAACAAAGCTTTCAAAAGAGCAAAAGGAGTTTGTTACAGACAGCTATCGTCTGGCGGATAAGCTTTTTAAAGATGGCAAGTATGAGTTAGCGCGGCAAGAAATTATCAAAATCCATGAACTTGTTCCCTATTACATGAACTCGAAAGAACTCGAAGGCTATTGCCAAGTTGCAATTGATGCGATGAATGACCGCCACAAGCAAGAAGATCTAACAGCTAAGATGGCAGAGACCGACGAGAAGATTCGCAAGCAGGCTGAGCATTGCAAAAAGAAGCTCAATCCCAGTTTGGAAATGCAAGATCTAGAGCAGTGCTTGTCCTCAGTGCTGGCCTTGGGTCCCAATCATCCAGCGATTGAATCCTTGAAGGCCTCTGTCGAAAATTTTAGTGCTCAAAGATTGCAGAATCGTCAGTTGCAGGCCGAGCGTTCCGTCAAAGTAAAGAGATTACAGGATCTTTTCAGACAAGCGACAAGAACAGAACAAAGTGGCCGCTATTTGGATGCAATTTCAGACTACCAAAGAGTTATCAACTCGAACTTACCGGATCCGGACGAATTAAGACCCCAAGCAAAACGAAAAATAGCTTCGATCGAACAAAATTTGACAAACAAACAGCAAGACTATGAAAAGCAGGCCGATGCTTCACGCAAACGTGGCGAACTGAAAAAGGCCCACCAGCTTTTGAAGCAGGCCCTAGAAATCAATCCGACCAATGAGGCCGTGCGTGGCCAAATGACCGACATCAGTCGTGAAATCGAAAAGCAAATGAAGGCTATCTGGGAGGAATCGATTATCGAAGAAGGCGTTAACGAAGTCGAAGCCGCAAAATTGAAATGGAAAAAAATAGTCGAACAAAGTATTCCCGAGGTAAAACACTATGGTTTGGCAAAAGCGAAATTAAAGAAATATGGATTTCGCTAATGCAAATTCAAGAGCGTTCGTATTCCGGCAAAAGTTTTCGTCCAAAACCTCAGTTCTTGGCGCTTGAGTCCTCTGGTCTTTTTGTAATATCGACGGCCTGGGGACCTCCTGAGATCGCGCAAAGAAATAATCAACTACTTCTTGATTTCTTGCAGCAGGGCTTTGACGAAGAAGCAACCCGGGTCGGCGTCCCGAAGGACTCGATTTCAGAAAGTGTTTTTCAGCTGAAGTCAGCAATGACTGCCGCCAACGATCAGTTGTTAAAAGTAGAAAATAAAAACTCCTATCAAGTCATCATCGAGAGCTCGGCTTTTTTCCTAAAAGGAAATACTTTGTCGTGGGCTCAGGTTGGCGGTCCCCATATTTTGGCCAGCAATCCACGGGGACTTCAGCCCATTGCCTACGAACTGGATTGGGCTTGGCAAAAGCATCAAGGCAGTCCTTTGGTAACCTATGGATTGGGCCTTGAGAAGAATTGCCAAATTAATTCTGGTAGTTTGCAGATTGATAAGGATACTTTTGTCACTTTATTAGAGCGAAGTTATATTCCCAGTTCTTTTTTTACTGCGATGCAATCTGATATGACACCGATGACTCAGTGTTTAGTTGCTGACGCGTCGGAAGTTCCTTTTTGGCTGGGAGTGATGACGTTTTGAAGGCCTTTAAGGATTTCTTCGGTCACCGATTTCTCTAGGTAAAAGTGGTTGGGTATGTCCCAGACCCTTCCTAAAATTTCATTGCGCTCTGCTGTTTTTTTATCGGCAAGAAAGACTGCATAGTTGCGCAAAAACTTTTTCTTTGCCTCTTCAGTGATCGATTCCTCGGGTTGAGTGCGAAGGTTGATAAACCAATCATAAAGTTCAATTGTTAAGCGGTCTTCGCATTTCCGTTTTTCAATCGAGCTCACTTCTTTTTTATGAAAAAGATCATAACACTTTTTTAGTTTTTCACTGACGAAAGTGGGTTCAGGAAGATCTTTACGGCTAAGGCGAAAGGGCTCGAGCGTCATTTTTTTTAGCTGCTCGCGAACGCGCCAGACGAATTCATTTTTTTCATTGATCTGAATTGGATTCGTTTCAAACCGGTCGGTCAAAGAATTAAAAAGTGTTGGCCGCTGGTCATGCAGATAAACTAAATGGTCCTGGCGAACCGCGACCCGGATATTTCCAATGCCTTGCCAGTCGGCCCATCCTGATTCTGTGTAGATCCATCTTGTTCCGTTGTAAGCTGATCCTGGATTTAACAGAAGCGGAGCCAAAGTTTGCGCTGAAAATAGATCGTTCGCTTGAGGTATGGTCGGCAAACCAGCAATTTCATTAATTGTGCTTGTCAAATCCGTCGTCGATACATTGCGATCGATACTCCAGTTCAAGCCCAGATCCCGAGGTTTGTTGATGGGTTTTATCAGCATCGCGATTTGGGATCGATCACTTAGAATATCAAGGTTAAGGTCTTTAGGTGGGCGGAGTGCTAAAGGGCGGCCATTGAGCCCAACCAGGATGACATAGGTATTGTCCCATAATTTTCTACTTTGAAGGCCGTTGAGAAAATTGAAAAGCTTTTCGTCAAGGGACTCAAGCTGGGACTCAAAAGATTGCGGTCGTTCTTCGCCAAGTTCGGTGGTTGCTTGAGTTTCTTCATATAAAAGGTCAGGAACGTAGAAGACGGTAAAAAATGGCAGATATTTGTTCTCATCTAGCCAAGAAAAGAAAAGCGAAAATGCTTTGTCAAAACTGCGAAAAAATTTTCCAGCTGGCAAATTATCATCAAAAAGATCGAAACCCTGGTGCAGCAAAGTTTTCCGCAAGACGGGAGGGCCTCCAGAAAAAAAGCTGGTGACATAACCTTTTTCATTAAGGTTCTCGGCCAAGGTTTGAAAGCTAGCACTCAAGCCATTTTTTCCATTGTTACGAACCCCATGCGCAACTGGATTGAGTCCAGTCATGATCGAACTAAGGGCCGGAACCGCCAATATAGAAGGCGTAAAAGCATGGGTAAAGCGAACCGAGTTATCACAAAGCAGGTCGAACCCGGAGTGAATCGTTGCTGTCCGGCGATCCCGCAGGCAGTTGATTTCGTCAAAGCCTAGAGACTCAGCAGCAATGATAATAAAATTGGGGGCCTTTGCTGCCGAAAATCGGCAC
>CALQIT020000029.1 GCA_943330705.2 Streptomyces griseus | reverse complement strand
CGCACAGAATCAGGCTGAGACAATTATCATTGTCGACAATGGGTCGCGGGCCGGCCAAGATATTTTGTTAAACCTGCAGACTCAGAAGAGCGTTTTGCTTGTGCGCAATGAGTTCAATCTTGGGATTGCCACAGCCTTAAACCAAGGAGTGGAAAAGGCGCTGGATGGCGGAGCTGATTGGATTATGACCCTCGATCAGGATACCACGCTTTCCGATGACGCCATCGCGGCGATGTTTTTTGCCTATGCAAATCACCCACATCCAGAAAAAGTTGGTATCATTGCTCCGATTCACATTGATAAATCGACTGGCTATAAAAGTCGATATATTCGGGCCATGAGGGGCCCCTATGCTAGTCGTGAAATCGTGATTTCGTCGGGGAACCTCATTCCGCGGTCCACTTTTAAAAATGTGGGTCCGTACGATGATGATCTATTTATCGATTACGTCGATCATGATTTCTGCCTGAAAGTTCGGAAAGCCGGGCTTGAGATCATCGTCGTCAAGGATGCAAAGATGGCGCACTCCCTTGGGGTTATTCGCCAACATCGCTATGGGCCGCTGTTTTTCTTTTCGCACAATTATCTTCCGGTGCGGCGTTATTACCAGGCCAGAAATCGCTTAATTCTGTATCGCAGGCATTTTGGGCGTTGGATCTTTCAAGATCAGGAATTTGCCGTCAAAGAGATGATCAAGACACTTTTGGTAGAGCGCAATAAGCTTCAGAAAATCAAAGCGACAATTTTGGGGATCATCGACGGATTGCTCTCGCGAATGGGCGACTTCGAAGGAGCTACTTACTCAACGCCCAAGGCGCAAAAGTATTTTATCGAGTTTCGTGAAGAAATCGTTCCGCTTTTGCCCGAAGGCCGTTCTGAAAAGGTCATGGATTTGGGCTGTGGATCGGGCCAGACAGCGGGTTTTCTCAAGGAAAAAGGGCGTTTTGCTTGGGTTTGCGGTGTTGAAGGAAGTCCAGATGCCGCGGCTGTAGCGCGCCAGCGCATGGATCTGGTGCTTGAAGGCGACATTGAGAAAATAGAATATCCTTTTCCGGGAGAGTCCTTTGATATTATTTTAGCACTCGATATTCTTGAGCATCTCGTGGATCCTTGGACAACCGTGCGAAAACTGCATTCGCTTTTGAAGCCGGGGGGGAGATTGATTGTCAGCATTCCCAATGTCCGCCACTACAGCGTGGTTTTTCCGCTCTTGTTTCTCGGTGACTGGCGCTATACTCAAGAGGGGCTTTTGGATTCTACCCATATTCGATTTTTCACTCGTAAAACCGCGCTTAAGCTGTTTCTGGCCCAGGGTTTTTCCATCGAATGTATGGATCAGACCGGGGGCAAAAAAGGGTTTGGCTCGATGATTAACAAGCTGACCTTGGGGATATTTAAAGAGTTCTTTATTTTCCAGCATCTGTTTGCTTTTAAAAAATAGCTTTTTGACGCCGGCGCCGCTGGTTTTACTGGTTCTGCCTATATTCGCGAGGCTCAAACGGCTAACCCGCCACTGAGATTCAGCAATTTTTTTGTTGGTCTCAGGATCCCGGAAAGAAATTCTGGGCAGATTCCCCGCAATATCAATGGCTTTGTGAAGTTTGGTGGCCCCTTTATCTGGGTGAAATTTGACCCAGGGCGAGAGGCTCAAGTAAAGTTCGATTGTTGTTGAATCCAACGCTAATACTTGGCCGTGAAAGCGAAAACCATTTTCCTTCGGAGCTACGGTCTGGGCCTTGCGAAGAACAAGATAGAAAAGATCATGTCTAAGTTTTCCAAATGCTATTCGAATTCCGCTTTAACTTCATGCTGTTTAAAACCTAGACGCTAGCGAACCAGGTCAATCAAGCGACGAAAGGCGCGCCCCGCGATACGCAACGGAGCGGTAACCTTCCACGACATAGAACGCAGGATCTCTTGATTTTTTGCATAGCTATTCTCTAGTTTTTTCTGCATTTTTTCTTTCGAGGCCACCAGAGTGCCCACCGCGGACAGGATTGCCTCGACGGGTTCACCGCGCTCAAGACGATCATTTACAGCCTTCATTTTCAGCTGGATGTCCTGGGAAAGGTCCATATAATCGATCTCTCTAATTTTTCGATCCAGCTCTTCCCGCGATGTGGAAACCAAAAGTATCGGCGGAGAATCTATTGGCGTCAGACTCTTTAGATAGATCAAAAGTAAAGACCGGCAGGAAGCATGAATCGCAAAGTAAGTTCCAGCAATTCGATAGATTTCGTAACCAGCAATTTTTTCTTTGAAAAATCCATTGAACATAAAGTTCTCGGCATAGTTCCCGAGATCCATTTGTACCTGTGTCCACTCTGTTTTTGTGATTTTCTGTCCCTGGACAATTCTCAAGAAAAATTCTTTCCCCTTCCAGACAATTTCTCGGCAAAGGGGATCTTTCGCTTCCAGATACTCGGCAATTTCATCAAACTCATTTTCTTTTACTTGATTGCGCGAATCACGCGATATCGCCATGGTCTTTAATTGGTCAAAAACTTTTGTTAAAATAACGGAAACAGGTCGAAAAATCATATATTCATTGCGATCTAACCAATTGCCAAAAAAGTCGCTTCCAACCAAACCTTTTTCTTCCAGGTATTTCATCTGGCGAACAGTGCCCAAGGTCCAAAAGAACTCATCGAAAAAGCCCAGGATGTCCGCTGTTTTTCTCCAGCGGCTGATATCACGATAAATCACTTTATAGACAACTAAAGGATAGTTAACTGCACAGGATTTCAGACTGCCGTAAACCTCGAGGTAAGCAATAGTGTGGGCATAAATGGGACTAGTTTCCTTTTTGAGGGTCGCCAGATCATATTTTTTTATATATTCAGTTCTAACGATCTGAGAAGAGATTCCCGCAAGAACATACCAAATTCCCAACTTTTGCGCCAAAAGGACAAGTGATTCCTCCTTGAGCTCTTGATTCATTTCAAAAGCATTGGGGCAAACTCTCTGGTGTTTTTCATTGGTCGTGGTGGTATTGAATAAAATAAAATCGTATTGGCCCTTTTGGAGCAACGAAATAGCGCGGGTGAAGTTTTCAAAAATAGGAATATCATCAACCCCGTGCACCCAAGTGTAGGTTCCAAGACAATGCTCGAAAGAGCGAAATATGTTCTCTTCTGCGGTTGGCTTGTGATCGGTTTCATTGTGAACAATCAATCCTATGAAGCGCGGCAAAAAGGATTCAGCAACCTCTTTGGTTCCGTCGGCAGAACGATTGTTAATGACCCGAACTTCGACTAGCCCATCTTGAATTAGATAGCGGCCCTCTGCCTTAAAGAAATTTTCGAATAATGTCAGAAGACTTTTTAGATAGGGACTTCCGTTATAAACCGGGATCATGATTGTTAAAAGTGGGCTTTTTAGCTTATTTATCATTACTTCGTTCACGATGAAATCCCACCCAATTAGAGTAACTTTGTTAAACAACAACCGCAGAATCTTACATGTAACCTTAAGGCGAGGCAACCATGTTGCGGTAGTAGTTGACGGCTTCGGACCGCGCACCGGCGAACTTAATTTCCCCTTGGCTAAGCACAACGCGATCATAATGAATGGTGTAGTCAAGGCAGAAATTTTTTATATTTACCTTTTTGAATACCGGCAATGAAATGACCCAAAGAGTCCTCCAGCCAACGAAAGTAGTTTTAGTCCACACACCTCGTAAGTAGATATTTTCTTCCCTTCGAAAACCTTGGGGCGCTACCTCGATATATTCCGCGACCTTAAAATCCAATAAGCTCCGCGAAGAAGCCGAAGTATAATAAATTGCAAAATCGGCACTTGAGTTAGAAGAAAAAAGAATCGCAGATGATTTTTCCCGTTCATCAAAACTAGCTGCCTTTGCAGGGCCTCGATTTCAGCTTCCTCTGTACTCATAGGCACAGACATTGGAAGCTGTTTCTCGGCCTGACTGTCGGACGCGCTCCGTAACAATTCCTCGCTGTGCTTTTGAAAAAAGACCAGCAATTGACTGCGCAAAAAATCCATCTCCTCAAATAAACGCAACACTTTGTCTCTAGAAAATTTTTGGGTTCCGAGTCCATCAACTGTAAAAACACCCAGCTCCGGCTGCAGAAACTCCAAATACTTTGCCTCCCAACTATCAACTATACAAACGGAAGCCCCAGCCAAAGCGGCTCGATGAGCTACAAAAAGAGTCTTTTTCGATGGGACAAACAACCGCGAGTGACGCAATAACAGATCGAGGTCTTTACCAGCCTCTACTCCACTGAGAAAATAAAGATCTTTCTCCTGCCCCGCCAGAGCCGGCACGGGACTCTGCAGGCAATGGCATATCAGACTTCGCTCGAGGACCTCTTTTGACCCTTTCACCGCACATGCCATATTCCAGTCAAAACAAACCAGATCAGAAACAATTGCCAAATCGAGTCTTTGCGGCTGATTTTGCGTAAATCCAATGGCACACGACGGCACTCGAGGCAACGGATGACTTAGATAAATCGGTATCCTGGCAAAAAGAGGATTCCCTTCAGTATGCGCAGAATAGACTGTTGCCACGACCGCTAGCTGCGCATAACGTCTTACCTCTTCAAGAATAATAAGTTCCACGCCTGGGGGCACGAAACAGAGCTTCCCCGCATAGAGAACCTGAGTTTTACAAAACTCTAGGAAACGACCAAAACTCAGTAAATGAGCTTGCTCACGGACCGACAGTCCGTCCGCAAAATAAATGACGCAAATCACTGGTTAGCCTTTCCTTGCTTAACCTTCCCAGGCCGGAACTAAAAGATTACTCTGAAGTTCCTCGCGACTTAAAAATGGAAACATGTCCTCTAAAGGAGTGGTCACCATTTTTCCATCCGGAAGTTTTTTAGAACTGAGTTTCGGGCTGAATTGCTGATTCAAATCAAGCATGATTTCACAGATCTGCGGACCGGGTTGTGAAATCGTTTGCTCAATGCAAGCACTGAGCTCGGCGTGATTTGCACAGCGGCGATAAGGAATATCATAGACCTTTGATAGCTTTTCCATGGAAGGAAACGCCAGCCCGCTTTCCACTCCGCAACCGACCACATTGTCCTTAAAAAAGTTCTGCTGGGTCTGGCGAATCGAGTGATAACCTTGGTTATTCAAAACAAAAATCTTCGCCGGAACCTTGTAAGTCACGATGGTCTGTAACTCTTGCAGATTCATCTGAATACTACCATCACCAGCCAAGCAGATGATACGCTCTGGCTTTTCCGCAAAATAAGCCCCGACTGCAGCCGGCAAATCATAACCCATAGAGGCGCAGCCTGAATTAGTGTAAAGCCGCTGACCTTTTTTAATTTTTGCAGCCTGAAACGTCACCACACAGGCCGTCCCATCACCTGTCACAACACGGTCATCTTCTGTCAACTGATCAAACAACGCCGAAACAAAACAATAAGGATTCACGGCGTCTTTGCCCTGCCAGTATTCAGGCAAAACAACAGGATATTTTTCTTGGCGGACTTTGCACCAGCTAAGCCACTCCTGATGCTCTTTATTAACTGGCAAAGCCCCCAAACGCGTGAGACCCGACAGGACCGTTTTGACATCCCCGTGCACTGGCATATCGATTTGCAAAGTCGGCTTCTCAAGCTCGGCCCAATCAATATCGACCATGATTTTATAAGCATGCCGAGCAAAACTTTTCCAATTGTAACTGACCTGACGAATATTCAGCCGAGAACCTAAAATTAAAACTAAATCACTGTTCTGAACTGCAAAGTTGCCGGAACGATTGCCAATGGAACCCGGGCGCCCCACATAGTAAGGATAATCATCCCAGATCACATCATGGGCATTCCATGCCGTCGCCAGCGGAATACGATACTGCTCCAGAAACGCCAAAAGCTCTGGATGAGCTTCACCGATTCGAATACCGCCGCCAACCATGACCACAGGGCGCTTGGCGGAAAGTAATTTTTCGCGAATCATTTGGCACTGAGCCGTCATATCACGTTTCGAGCGGTCCAGATTTTCAGCCATCGCATCAAACCCAACAAGTTCTACCGGGTCGACCAAAGCGCCTTGCACATTGATCGGTATGTCTAACCACACAGGTCCCGGCCGACCTGAGCGCGCCAAGAAGATAGCCTTCTGAACATGATACTTAATTGTTTTTGGATCCGTGACCACCATGGCATACTTGGTGATTCCTTCGACCATTTTTACGATATCGATTTCCTGATCGCCCAATTGGCGCAGTGGTAAATCTGTGCTGCGAACGAGAGTTTCCCATTTCACTTGTCCCGAAATCACAACCATACCGACAGAATCGGTCCAAGCCCCGTAAACGCCGGTGATAGCATTGGTGCCGCCAGGACCGGTTGTCACATTCACAGCCGCCAGCTTGCGACTCATGCGAAAGTAACTTTCCGCAGCCATGGCACAGGCTTGTTCGTGATGGCAGGCAACATAATCCAATCCCGGGTGTCTGCCGATGGCATCATTAAGATGCATAGCACCCCCACCGGTGACCAGAAAAACATGCTCGATCCCATTTTCAGCCAGGATATCGCACACCACATCGGAAACACGTCTGAGATTTGCCATTCTAAAATCCTATCTCGAGGTTTTTTATAGAGGACGTAAAATTTCTTCCAACTGAGTCAGCATATAACTGATGTGTTGATCCTCAAGGGCCGGATGCACACCAATCCAAAAAGCATGATTCATAATCGCGTCTGTATTCACAAGTTCTTCCGCCACACGATAATTGGCATTGGCGTAAGCAGGTTGGCGAATCAGGTTTCCAGCGAAAACCAACCGCGTGCCAATCTTGCGATTTTCAAGCTCTGCGGTGACTTTTTGCCGATTAATTTTTTCATTCAGATGCATGGGGAAACCAAACCAGCTTGCTGTAGTTCCCTCTGTTGCCATCACCGGTGACAAGTGTTTTTTTAGAATCGGGCTGGACTGAATGCCGTCATAGATTTTTTGCCAGTTCTCTTGGCGGGCTTTGATGAAGCGCCCGACCTTCTCTAGTTGGCTCAAGCCCAGAGCCGCTTGCATATCGGTCACCTTCAAATTGTAACCAATATGAGAGTAGGTGTATTTATGATCATAACCATCCGGCAGAGTTCCCAATTGCCAATCAAAACGCTTTTTGCAGGTGTTATCTTTTCCTGGTTCACACCAGCAGTCGCGGCCCCAGTCGCGATAGCTTTCCGCGATTTTTTTCAAACGTCCATCCGCCGGAATGACGGCGCCACCTTCACCCATAGTAATGTGATGGGCCGGATAAAAACTTAAAGTCGCAAAATGGCCAAACGAACCCACCGAACGATCGCCAATGGTCGCACCAAAAGCATCACAACAGTCTTCCACCAGGAAAAGATTCTTTTCTTTACACCAGGCTGCGATCTCATCCGCACGATAGGCATTGCCTAAAGTGTGCGCCAAAACCACGGCGCGAGTTTTAGGCGTGTAAGCTTTTTGAATGCGCTCAAGACTCGTATTGAGAGTTTCTTTTTCCACATCAACGAAAACGGGAACCCAACCATTTTGAATGATCGGATTGACTGTCGTCGGGAAACCTGCCGCCACCGTGATGACTTCGTCACCGAGCTGCAAAGGTTGCATACCGAAGCTCTTCAATTGCGGCGAGCCCAGACTGGAAACCGCCACTAAGTTGGCGCTGGAACCGCTGTTAACAAGAAGACTTTTTGTTTTACGGCCGAAGTAGCCACCAATTTTTGCTTCAAAGTCAGTCGCAAAGCGACCGGCGGTCAGCCACATGTCCAAAGAAGCTTCGATCAACATCGCGAGGTCATCGGATGTCATTACTTTCGTAGTAACAGGGATGTAATCCTGGCCTGGAACAATCTTACGGACACCAATATTTTTTTCGAAATACTGACGACTCAAGTTGACGATTTCCGAACGCTCTGACATTTCGCAGCTCCTTCAGGTCAAAAGTAAATCCAAAGTCCTATTTCGCCGACGAAAATCGAACCGTTTTCACAGCATAGCTTCAATTGCCATCGACTTCGCTAAAACCTGCGCCAGACCGTAACGCAGCATTCAATCAGCTGTATTTTTTAACCGACTGAAGATATTCTTATCAAATGCAGAAGTCATTATTTTTGTCCTTAGATGACGACCTAAGGCACATTGTTGAAAAGCTTCGCACAGAGTCCGAACTCTTGCGCGGAAAAACGATTCTGATCACCGGCGCCACTGGTTTTTTTGGCAAATGGTTGTTGCTTGGGTTAGTTTCGCTAAATCGCTCTCTTGCGTTAAATCTCAAAATTCTGGCCAGCGGACGAGATCCTCAGCGTTTTTTACAGGAACACCCCGGGTTTTCAGACTGCCCAGAACTTGCCTTTGTCGCCTGGGATGTGACTCAGCCGGCAGAAGCCGCCCCCGCAGGAAGCTGGCCTTCTAAAATCGATATGATCTTGCATGCTGCGACCCCCGCCAGCGACAAAATCAACCGGGAAAATCCGCAGTTCATGTTCCAAACTATTGCTCTTGGGATGCAAAACGTCCTTGAACTGGCGCAAAGAACAGGAACTACGAAACTGCATTTGGTCAGTTCTGGCGCCGTTTACGGCCCTTTTCCGGAGGGCATGAGCGCGGTCTCGGAAACCTATTCTGGCGGTCCCCTGACAACTGATCCTCGCAGTGCTTACGGAGAAGGCAAAAGAGTGTCAGAGCTGCTAGCGACTTTTGCGGCATTCAAAAAATCTGCCGCAGATCCAATGACTGTGACATTTAGTCGCTGTTTTGCCTTTGTTGGACCTTTTTTACCGCTCTCCACCCACTTTGCCGTGGGAAATTTTATTCTCAACGGCCTTACTGACCAGCCCATTCGCACCAAAGGAAATACCAACACCGTTCGCTCCTATATGTATGCCTCGGATCTGGTGATCTGGCTGGTGAAAATCATGCTGCAAGGAAAACATCTTGGTGCCTACAATGTGGGCTCTGATCATAATGTGACTATGGCTCAATTGGCAGACAGTGTTGCCACCGCTTTTTCTTTCTCAAAAGCGAAGATCATTCATGAAGGAGACTCGTCCAATCCACTTACGAAAAATGTCTATGCTCCAGATATTGCGAAAGCGAAAGCGGAGCTAGGACTTGCCGTTTGGATCGATCACCAGCAAGCCATTCAAAAGACTAGACAATGGCACCTAGAAACTAGCTATTATAAGCGCGAATTTGCGACACCGTAGTATCCCACGCAGAGGCCGGCTGAGTACCATAGGCCTTGTACCATTCTACAGTTTTGGCTATCGCGGTATTCACATTCCAATGCGGCTGCCATTGCAACAGACTTTTTGCTTTAGAGCTATCTAACTTCAAAAGCCCCGCTTCATGGGGATTGTGCGCCGAGCTTTCATCAATCCATTTGAATTCCGGCCCCCAAGAACGGGCAAAAACATCAAGAACTTCTTGCACTGAAAGACAGTCTTCTTCCCGCGGCCCAAAATTGTAGGCCTGAGAAAAGATGTCGCCCTGAGAATATAACTTTTCTGCGATCTTAAGATATCCAGCCACGGGCTCGAGCACATGCTGCCAAGGGCGAACAGAGCGAGGGCTTCTAATTTTTAGAGGCTCACGAGCCAACAAAGATCGAATGGCATCCGGAATCAAGCGATCCTCTGACCAATCCCCGCCACCAATAACATTACCGGCGCGAACGGAGGCGATTCCAACTTGATGCTTGGCATAGTCTTTAATATTGAAAAAGGACTGGCGATAGGCAGCGGTTACGAGTTCTGCGCAGGCTTTGCTGCTGGAGTAAGGATCATAGCCACCCAATGGTTCGTTTTCACGGTAGGCCCAGCTCCACTCTTTGTTTTCGTAACACTTATCGGTGGTCACAACAACCACAGATCTGAGGCCCGAAATATTTCTACAGGACTCTAGGACATGAGCTGTCCCCATGACGTTAGTCATATAGGTACCGAGCGGCTCGCGGTAAGATTTTCTGACCAGAGGCTGCGCCGCCAAATGAAATACGATTTCCGGGGCAAAGGATGTCATTTCACCCAGAAGCTCAGGGTACGAATTGATATCCCCAATCACACTTGTCATCTTTTTTGCTAGCTGCAAAGAACTGTAAAAGCTTTCTTTTTGCTCAGGCTCGAGCGCATAACCTTTAACGACAGCACCAGCCTGCAGCAGCCAGGTACAAAGCCAGCCCCCTTTGAAACCCGTGTGACCAGTTACAAAAACCTTTTTATTCTTCCAAAAATCGCTCATGATCTTCTACCAAATCTTCCAAGGGGCCTTGCCAGAGCTCCATAGTTCTTCAAGATAAGTTTTGTCGCGGACAGTATCCATGGGGCGCCAAAAACCAAGGTGCTTAAACGCCGCCAATTGATTTTCCTTGGCCAGTTTTCCCATGGGTTCTTGCTCCCAGATTGTCGAATCCCCGTCTATGTAGTTCAGAACTTTGGTTGATAAAACGAAAAATCCGCCGTTGATAAAACCGCCGTCGCCCTCCGGTTTTTCGACAAAAGCATCAACAAAATCGCCGTTCAATTCCAACTTGCCAAAACGTCCCGGCGGCTGAACCGCAGCTAGAGTGGCTAAGCGCCCGTTGCGCCTATGAAAATTTACGAGCTCATCGATTTTAATATCGGCAACACCGTCGCCGTAGGTCATCATGAACTGATCTTCGCCCTTAAGATAAGGAGCCACTCGCTTGAGGCGTCCACCCGTCATGGTTTTTTCGCCGGTATCAACCACGGTCACTGTCCAGTCTTCAGAAAAAGTCTGGTGAACGGTCATCACATTGTCTTTCAACGAAAAGGAAACGTCGCTATTGTGCAGGAAATAATTGGCGAAATACTCTTTGATAAGGTAGCTCTTGTAACCGCCAAGAACGATAAAATCTTTATAACCATAACCTGAGTAGATCTTCATGATGTGCCAAAGAATCGGCTTACCACCAACTTCAATCATCGGCTTTGGCTTTAAATGGCTTTCTTCACTGATTCGAGTACCAAGTCCACCGGCCAGGATCAAAACCTTCATGTTAGCCTCTATCCCATCTATTATTGAAACAACCGCATATATTTTTCGGTGCCCTCTTGGGGCTTTCCATCAAAAACCACAATTTTATTATCCATTAAAATACACCGAGAACAGAAATTATTTACCTGCTCCGGACTATGCGTAACCAAAATAATGGCCCGACCTTCGCCATGTAGTTCCTTAATCTTTCCTAAGCATTTTTTTTGAAATCCAGCGTCACCAACAGCCAGTATTTCGTCAAACAACAAAACCGGAGCATCCAAATGCGAAGCAATCGCAAATCCAAGGCGGACCATCATTCCACTTGAATAGTTTTTTACTGGAATATTGATACGATCACCAAGCTCTGAAAACTCGATTATAGTTCCAACCAATTCCAATGTGCGTTTACGGCCAAACCCTAATATAGAAGCATTGAGAAAAATATTTTCGTAGCCTGTGAGCTCCATGGCAAATCCGGCGCCGAGCTCAAGCAACGGCGCCACTTTACCATTTACTGTTATCAAACCTGAAGAGGGACTGTAAATTCCGCTGATCAGTTTTAATAAGGTACTTTTACCTGCACCATTTCGGCCCATGATTCCAACAAATTCCCCGGCATTTATTTGAAAGCTAAGGTTGGAAAAAACCTCAACATGCTCTTTTTTACCAAAACGAAAGTCAAATCTCGCTATCTGCGCCAAGACAGTCTTGATCGAATAAGGCCGTTCGTGCCAGGTCATAAAATGTTTTGAAACATCTTTGAAGCTTATTACTGGTGTCATGCGTTCTCCGCAATATTCCAACGCAACTTCCGGTTGATTTGGAAAGCTCCAATGGCTAGTAAGGTTGTCCAGGCCAAGGCAATCAATAATGACTCTAGGCTAGGTGCTACCCCATAGGCCATAATAGAGTGAAATCCTTGAAATAAATAAAAAACCGGATTGAGCACGCGAATAATATTGGCCTGCTCTGGGATCATGTCGGCCGAGTATACAACTGGGGTCAGATAAAACCATATTTGCATCCCAATTGCGACAACATGTCGAAGATCCCTAAAGTAAACAAAGATTTCACCTAACATCAAGGACAAGCTATAGGCCTGCAGCGACAGCATCAATAGAAGAGGAAGCATACAAAAAAGTGCCACCAGTGAAATTGAAATTTTACTTAAAACTAAAACGACAAGCAATACTGGCAGGGAAAACAATAAATTAATAAACCCAGTCAGAGCCTCTGAAAGAGGGAATACATTGGGCGGTATTGGCACTTTATTCAAAAGCTGTCCATTGCAAACAATTGATTCCATCCCAAAAATTATGACATTTGAAAAAAAAGTCCAAGGAATTACTCCAGAGAGAACAAAAATCAAATAATTCTCGATCTGTACTTTTATAACATACTTAAAAATGAAAAAATAAACACCAGCCATAGCTGCCGGTACCAAAAAAGTCCAAAAGGCACCAAAAAAACTTCGGCGATATTTTAATTTCAAATTTCGCGACGTTAAATTATAGATTAAGTATTTCATACCCAATCCAAAAAAATCTTTAAATTCGCGACCAAAATTGCCAACCATACGTGTTTATCCATCTAACATATTGAGTGACCTGATTGATCACTTGACCATATGCGTTCTTGATAATTTAACTATTCCTGTCAAAAAGGCCTGAATTGTCCAACAAAGGGCCCACCTCGTCACCAAAAAAGGAACTCGTCGTAAAATCTAGCAATCAGATGAAACCCTATGTCATATTTAATTCTGATTTGGTTTTCGTATGGAAACTCAGGGTTCATCATTGCTTTTCTTTTCTACTTCCGGGACAAACAAGACAGTCAGACTTGCGGACACGAATTACAGTCGAATATTAATCTGATGTCGAAACCTGGGGCTCAATGACGCGCTTTGAAAAAATCACTTTTTCTCTTAATCTCAGCGGGCAAGGCCTAGAGTTCGGACCATTGAACCGACCTATAATTACTAAATCCGTCGGCAATATCCGCTATGCCGATCATATCTCTAACGAGGGTTTAAAGAAAAAATATGAAAATGATCCTAACGTGGACGTTACCAATCTTTGTACGGTAGATATTGATCTATCTCGGGTAGAGCTTAGTTCAGCTATCCCTGCTGCCTCACTCGACTATGTTGTAGCCTCTCATGTAATTGAGCATGTCCCTGACCCAGTTTCGTGGTTTAAAAGTATTGCCAACCTTCTGAGCAAAGAAGGTCACTTGTCCCTTGTGATCCCCGATAAGCGCTTTTGTTTTGATATCCGGCGGCCGTTAACTAAAACCGAAGATCTTCTAACTGCCGCGAAGGAACTGCGCATTCGCCCTACCGCAAACCAGGTTGTAGATTATTTAGAGTTACTCATTCCCGTTTCAGCTAGGCTGGCTTGGGCCGCGCCATGGTTCTATCACTTTCGACCAAGACGAAAATTCAATCACGAATACAGGCAACAACTTACTAGACGTGCAGAAAGCGAATATGTTGACGTCCACTGCTGGGCCTGGAGCCCTCTAAGCTTTCTTTGGACAATCAGAACCCTTTCGCTTAGCGGCAACCTACCGTTTAGTGTTTCGTCTTTTCACCCAACCGAGCAAAACGACATTGAATTTATGATCACCTTGAAAAAAGGGGACCCGGATATTGGGGCCATTGACCGGCTTATCGAGACCGAAAGATTAAGCCTAGGCCTTCCGCTACTATCCATCACTGACGAGGCAAATGACGGGGGTATTTTCGGAAAATACCCCCCAGGAGGGCTGCGAAAAGGCCTTATTTCATTTACCAAGAATCGGGCACAAAAGCTTTGGCAAAGGCTTGCCGTGCTGAACAGCTTCTCGAAGATAAACTGAACCAATGAAGCCGGCAGCGTCGGTGACTAAAATCCCAGGAAAGCTTTGGTTTGTATTCAAAGGTTGTTGAAAGCAGTAGGAAACAGATCGCCAGACAACCCACTAGCGCCTAGCAACAAGAAGCATTTGTTTTCCGCCTGGCTTCCAAGGGGAGCGCAACCAAAGTTTGACCAGAAAATCGGTCACGGGTAGGCGCGAATTTTTCATAGAATAGGGCATAAATCCAGGATGGACAAATTCAATTTCAAAACCTTTGGCAATGAGCCAGTCCTTGAGTCCCTCGTCAGAAAGAGGTGTTATATGGGTATAATCGTCAAAGTACTCTTTAAAGGCCCGCTTATAATTTGGTAGCAAAAATACTAATTTACCATTGGGTCGCAAGCGTCGATGGGCAAATTCCAAAAGATGATTGATGGTGTCGCGCGACAAGTGCTCTAAAAGATTGCTTGAAAAAATGCAGTCAAACATAAGTGCTTCGGGGACCAACGTATCGATGACGGCCACATCGCCAGCAGCAAATTCAATGTCTTTTTGTAGATGCCTTGCACTGTCCGGATAGAGATCGATGGCAAATCGCTGGCTGCCCGCTACATTGTTTATGAAGTCGCCGTAACCGCATCCAACATCCAGAAAACTGCCCTGAAGATCAAATCGACGACAGAGGTACCCGGCCAAGACTTGCCAGACTTTTTTTCTGGATTCCATTTGCACAAATCTGGATTTATAATAATCTTCACTGCTAGACATTGCTGCATAACCTAAAAGATTGAACGGTAAAGTCAATATAATGATGAATCTGCCAATAGAAGAAAAACAGCTCTACTCATTTGACGGATTTCAATCTGTTCGTGGTCAAGTTGTGTATCCAGAGAAGCAACGGGATCTGCAAGTTTTGAATAAGTTTACCGGTAACATGATTCCCAGGGGTGCGGGTCTCAGTTATTCTTTAGCAAGTGCCGACAAAGACGTCTTGTCTATTAGCTCTGAGGGCTTTAACCGAATTCTAGAATTCAAGGCCGCTACACAAACTGTGCTGGTCGAATCGGGAGTCAGTTTTGGCCAACTTCTTAAATTCCTTTATGCAAAAAATCGCTGGTTACACCCGATTCCTGGCTATCCCGATATTACTATCGGCGGAGCCATCGGTTTTAATGTTCATGGCAAAAGCCAATTCCAAAGTGGAGTCTTTGCAGATTGGGTTGAAAGCATCACGCTGCTGCAACCTGAAAAGGGCCTCACCACGGCTAGCCGCTTTGAAAATTCTGAGCTGTTTGAACTTACCATGGGCGGCATGGGGCTGACTGGTTTCATCTTACAAGCCGAAATTAGAACCGTCCCCCTACCGGACAAGTCAATTCAAAGAAAACGCCATAAAATTCAGAATTTTGACCAGGCTCTGGCCTTATTTAAAAATCCTGACAGCAACGTCGCCTTATTTAGCTGGCATACCTTTAAAGATGGCCGCTTTGGAGCAGGCTTTGTTTATGAAGATAGCTTTTCACCGATTGAAGTGCGCGCCAAAGCCTTTAAATGGAAGGGTTTGCATCACCCGCCAAGAACGTCGGCCTTCTTTGACCGGCTTAAAGTTTTGGCAACCAGGCTCGTTCCTTTCGTTTATGGTATTCAAGAATCACTGAGACCCTCAATTGCCACACTTGATATCTTTACAGCAGCATTCCCCTTTGTCGGCAAAGAAATTTACCACAACCTATTCGGGCGTTCGGGCGTACTCGAATATCAACTATTGATTCCAATGGATCGATTGAATAAATTCCTGCACGAACTAGAGGTCCGAGTAAAAGATCTTGAAATTCGGCCTACTATGGTTTCCCTAAAACGCTTTAGGGGACAACGCAAATTTTTGACTTTTAACGGCGATGGCTTGTGTTTATCCATTGATGTATTGAATTCCAGACATAGCCTCAAGTTCTTTGCCGCCTTGGATTTTCTTTGCACGAAATATGGCTGCCTGCCAAACATCTCTAAAGATTCTAGGCTTCCCCTAAAAGTGATCAAGGCGACCTATGGCGTCGAGTACGAATTGTTCAAAACTCAAATCGAAAAACTTGCTTTACCATTTTCCTCAGCTCTCAGTCGTAAGCTGGGTTTAAATATTGAGCCTTTACCGGAGCCAAATGCCAACCCAGGACTAGAACTATGAAAAAGGCTTGGATTGTTGGAGCAAGTTCTGGGCTTGGCCGAGCCCTTGCTGAGGAGTTAGCAAATCAAGGAGTCAGCTTGGTCCTATCGGCCCGAGACACAACAGATCTTGAGAGAACAGCGCAAAGCTTTCGAACTATACACAACCTTGCGGTCGATTGCTTCGCTGTAGATTTGGCCGCCAAAGATGCAGAAACCAGTATCTACAGCTTTGTTTTAAAAAATCCAAACATTGATGGCATTTTCATTTGCGTCGGTGGCGCCTCCGATGAAGATATCGTCCCTTTCTCAAGAAAAACATTGCTGGATATTTATGTACAAAATTGCTTGGGCCCGGCGGTAATTTTAAATCAATCGATCGAGCACTTAAAACTTAAAAACTGCGTTGTCATTTCTTCGATAGCTTCACGAATACCGAGAATAAACAATGCCTGCTACGGGGCCAGCAAAACCGCCCTTGAGGAAATCATAACATCTTTAAATATTTACCTGCACCAACGGCAAAGGGGTTACCAAATTCAAGTCATCCGCCTGGGTTATATGCGGAGTCGCTGGACCGTGGGCAAAAAATTACTTTTCCCGGCCGCCCCCCCTGGCAAGGTTGCTTCCTACGTTATCTCTCGATTGGATAAACAGAAAACTCTTTCTTTTTACCCAAGATTTTGGCATATCTTGCACTTAGCATTAAGACTGATGCCTTGGCGCCTTTATCGAAATTTGAGGTTTTAATGACTTCTTTAAAGCCTGAATACTCGCTATGTTTTCCCGTCTATAAAGACGAGCGCACGGTCGCCAAAGTCGCCCAAAAAGCACTCGATTTTTTTGGAGAAGTTGGTCTGCCCTTTGAAGTGCTCATTGTCGACGACGGATCGCCCGACAAGGCTGGTGAAATTGCTGACTCCCTTGCGAAAACAAACCCGCAAGTCCGAGTTGTTCATCATGCAAAAAATCTGGGCTATGGCGCTGCGATTAAAACGCTGATTAACAACGCTAGAGGCGACTGGATTTGTTTGATCGATGGCGATGATGAATATGACATCTATGACTTCGAAAAGCTTTTAAAACACCAGTCGCATTATGATTTAATCATCACCTTTAGATATATGAAGCTTTACTCTGGAAAGCGCCAGTTTATTAGCTGGGTTTATAATGCGATTTTCAGAATGCTCTTTCGTACGAATTACCGAGATATCAGTACAGGCCTTCGTATGATTTCTAAATCCCTGGCCTTAGATCTTCACTTGGACTCAAACAGCCCATTCATCGGCGCTGAAATTACAGTTAAGTCGATGCTAAAGGGTTATCGAATTGGCGAGGTCGGCATTCAGACTTTTCCTCGGGAATTTGGCAAGGGGAACTCGGTGTCGTTGAAAAATATTACCGCAACCATTCGCGATATGTTGAAAATGCACGGAAAAATATTTTCTGAGTCCTATGAACTACCTAGAAACCGCGAGCGGAAATAAATCCTTGGTAAAGCTTAATTTCAGCTCGATCGCATTCATCAGTTGATTCTTCATATTACCTGGATAACTGGTCTCACAAATAATGATTGGATCATTTAGGTTAACCTTTTTTAGGCACTCAAGCCCGACCCTACGATGGCCGATAAAGTCGCTCTCGTAATCTGAATACTTAAATCTGCCACTCGTCAAAATAAGGATCAGGGCGATTATCGTATTTCGCATCCACTTGGGCTTCTCACTCAGTTCAGCCGCCAACAAAACCACCCACACACCGAACAAGGGCAAGGCAAGCTCGCTGTACCTAAGCGATTTAGCTTGGCTAACGCCAAAACCCCAGCGGCCAAAGCTAATGAGTAATAAAGAACTACATACCGAAATCAGCAGAATAGTTAGGCGCAAGCGAAGGGCATCAGGTTTGCCACCAAGAAAACTTTTTTTCAAAACCAAAAAGAGAAAGGCAAGAACCATTCCCAGGCCTAGGAATAACAAAAACGGCGTGGCTCTGGCGACACCCAACCCAAATGCTAAAATCGCAACATAGTGATTTAGGAAGCCAAACAAATTAAACGGTGGTTTTTCTAACCCTTTTATTGCGACTAAAAGCGACAAGCAGACCGTCAAAAAAACACTCAGCAAGATGATAGAAAAGATGTTTCTTCCTTTCATCTTGAACTCATCACCAAACCAACCAAAGCTCGCGAGTGAAAAAATAAGAATACCGGCCACCAAGTAACCTACTCCAGCGGCAAAGGATAGCGCGGCCAAAAAAAGCAATGCCGCCTGCAAACCACGAAACCAATATGAATCTGGACGTTTAAAAAAAATCCACCAGGATAGGGCAAAGAAACCAAGACACATGTGAATACAACATTGCATTCCCATGGTCAGATTTTCCATAGCAAGGGTCGATAAAAAAGGCAAAAGGCTTAACACGGCTAACTGGCTCGATGGGAAAATTGGACGCATGAATTTGTAAAGGCTCCACAGGGCAAATAAGTAAACTATAAAACCAAATTGAACAAGACTTGAATAATTCAAGCCGTTTAGGTGGTAAAAAGCATTAACGATCAATCTCGTCGGGATGATGATGTGCTCTCCGTGCGGAGTCATATAAAGCTTTAGATTTGCAGGGTTTAGAAATGAGTCTTTGAAAACCAAATCCCACTCGTCCCAATGAGGCACGTCAGGGATCTGTAGGATGTAATAGCCATTGATCACAATCAATATTTGTAAAATAACCCAGTGGTAATATTTCTTTACTAGAGTCATGATCTTACTTCTTTCGTGCAAATAGATTTTAGAAAAAGAAAAACTCTTTAGCTTTGGAGGGGTATTTTTCCAGTTTTTCAGACTCAAAATCAACGAAAAAGCCGCCTAGCTAGCTGCAAATTTTCGGTTGGAATTTACGGATTAAACCCAGTCTTGAGCAATTACCTTAGAAGACTCTTTCTTAAACTCAAAAGTCCGCCGCGAAAGACCGATTCTGTGCCACAACGTTAGTTCGGTGCCTTTTTCTCGGTGCAATATTTTCAGTGTCTCTACGAGCATTGTCTTAAGCCCAAATCGGCGCAATTGCTCGGCTAAAAAGAGCTCTTCACCGTAAAGCCTTGCCGGGTACTTGAAAGTGCCACCCGCCTTAAAAAATTCAGCAGTGAATATCATAAATGCCCCGTGGGCCGCATAAATCTCAATCGCGCCAGAGGCCTGAGTCTGTCCCGGCAGCCAAACTTTCGCAAAGCTTAAAAGATGGTAAAGAACCGCTAAGGGATACCAAGAGTAAACTCTCACCAGAAAGTTCATTTTCTTTGCCGAGGGCCTAGATTGATACAACGGATTGCTTTCTTTATTCGTCAAAAGAGAACGAATTGAAGGTGCCAAAATTCCCACCTTTTGCCCGCTTCCAGAATCCCTACTGGATTGAGATAAAAGACGCTGATAAAAGTCTTTGGTAGAAATTTGTAGATCTGTATTTGATACGATTACAAAGCTATACTTCTGACCAATCGCCTCCTCAGAAACTTCAGAACACCCACTCAATTCTGCTATTTTCAAAAGCGCCCGATAGGCCGCCCCCAAATATCCAGGGTTATCAACATAGGGCAAAACCACGACGCTGTCAGAGGTTCTTAAGTTTTCTAAAATTAAATCTTTCTCCGGGTCAATCCCCTGGGAATTATCACAGACAACAAATTGTACCTGATCAGCTCCTAAAAGCTGCTGGCAGTTTTCAATGAAACCCTTGGTCTCTTGATTGTTTCGATAATTGACGCAGACATGTAAAATCTCAAGATTCTTCATTGCTTTTCTTTTCTGCTTTCGAGACAAACAGAGATACCATAGTTATCCGCGTTAAGGAAAGTCAAAAGCTAAACCGATGTTTAAGAGCCAAATCGCCAAGCACAGCTTTTTAAATCTAGCCGGGCAAATTCTGCCAATGATTGTTGGCCTGGTCTCCATTCCCCTTCTGATTAAGAATGTGGGTCTTGAACGCTTTGGTATTTTGACCATCGTGTGGGCGGTCATCGGCTATTTTTCATTATTTGATTTTGGCCTGAGCCGCGTGGTTACTGCGAAGGTGGCGTCGTTACGCCGAGAAAAAAAACCAGAGCAAATTCCTTTGATTTTTTGGTCCTCTTTGCGTTTGATTCTGTGTTTCACTGCGGCGGGGGCAGTATTACTTTTTTGCCTTTCGTTTTTTCCCAACCTATTTACTGGAAAGGCCTCTCCGGCCGTTGTTGAGGAAGGGCTTTTTTGCCTGAAATTGATGGCGTTAACCCTTCCTGCTATCACGCTTACAGCTGGCTTTAAAGGGCTGCTTGAGGCCGATCATCGCTTTGCGGAGCTTAACTTTTTGCAAGTCATCCAAGGCTTCTTCAATTTTACTCTGCCGTTGGCAGTCAGTTATGTAAGACCCAATTTAGGAGCCATAGTCATTTCTTTAGCAGCTCTGAGGTACGTGTTTTTTATTCTCCATGCGCGGTTAATATTTAGACTAGAGCCGCAGCTGAAGACTATTTCACTGCTGCCGATTGCGGAATCCTTACCTTTAATCAAAGAGGGCGGTTGGTTTTCGGTTTCTAATATCATTGGGCCGATTATGTGCTATTTTGATCGTTTTTTTTTAGCCGCACTTTTCCCCGCCAATATTCTTGCTTACTATACGACCCCCTTTGAAATGGTCAGTCGGATCCATATTATTCCCTCGGCGTTAACGAGGACTCTCTTTCCCACTTTTGCCAAAAACAGCGTTGGACCAGAGACCTATCGAATTTACCGGCGCGCAGTTTTGTTGATGTTTGCAATTATGGGGATGGTTGCAATCGTTGGCGTACCTCTAGCCAAACCTGCTTTGGGCATTTGGATCAACAAGGACTTTGCAGAGCAAGCCGGCTCGACTCTGGCACTGTTGATTATTGGTTTTGGCATTAACTCGGTTGCTTGGGTACCATTTACGCTATTGCAGGGTTTGGGGCGCCCAGATCTGACGGCAAAACTTCATATTGCGGAGGTCCCTTTCTATTGTGGACTTCTTTACTTTATGACCACAAAATTTGGGCTTCCTGGTGCCGCGGTTTCCTGGGGCCTCAGAAGCTTGGTTGATCTAGTTGCATTGCTGTTTCTGTCTCGAAAGATGCTTATCGGCGCGGCACAACATAGACGCTAATTGGACGATTTCCTTTCATTGGTAAATTGTGTTTATTTTAGCTTCAAGGTTTGCTACTAGAATCTAAACGAATATTCAGGGAGGACGGCGGACCGTGCTGCGATATCTTAAAGATAAGTACTATGAGTGGTCTACGCGTGGGAACGAAGGTATTTTTACGGCACCGAAGAATCTAAAGCCGCTGCTGGATTCAGAAAAGTCTATCGTCGATGCTTTTCATAATCTGTATTACAAATCATGGCAAGAAGGCCGAAAAACCATCGATATCAGTTGGATGGGCTACCGAACTCTAAAATGCCCTTTAGATCTCTGGTTCTATCAAGAAATTCTTTTTGAAAATCAGCCGGATGTAATTATTGAGACTGGTACCTTTTTAGGTGGCAGTGCCTTTTACTTGGCGCACCTCTGCGGAATTATTGGCAAAGGCCGAGTGATATCCGTGGACCTTCAACAGCGAAGCAACCTGCCGCAACATACCTTGATTGAATATATGACGGGCTCTTCGACGGATCCAAAGATCATTGCTCAACTTAAAGAAAAGACTAAGGGCAAGACAGTCATGGTTATATTGGATTCAGATCATAAAAAGAGCCACGTCCTGGAGGAACTAAATCTGTACCGTGAACTGGTTTCTCCGGGCCAATATTTGATTGTCGAAGACTCTAACATAAACGGCAATCCCACGAACCTAGAGCACGGCCCAGGCCCCATGGAAGCAATCTTAGAGTTCTTGCCACAAAACCCAAGCTTTGTGGTTGATAAAGACCGCGAGCGCTTCATGATGACCCTTAATCCCAATGGGTATTTGAAGAAAATCCAGACGCAATGATTGCAGGTCTTGTATCGATAATTACTCCCGTATTTAACTCGGCAAAAACCATTGCCGAGACAATTGCGTCAGTTCAGATGCAAACCTATACGAAATGGGAAATTTTAATCGTGATGGACGCCGGGACCAGAGACAACACCGCCGAGATCGTGAATCTTGCCGTCTCTAAGGATCCGCGAATAAGGTTTTTTGAAATTAAAGATTGCCGCGGAGTCTCATTGTCCAGAAATTTGGCCTTGAGGGAAGCGCAGGGGCAGTTCGTTGCCTTTCTAGATAGTGATGATCTGTGGCTGGCAGAAAAACTTGAAAAACAAGTTGCTGCCATGACCTCGAATTCTGCGACATTTTCCTGTGGCGGCTATCGAAAAATCAATGAGGATGGCTCTCGAATTGGCAAACTGCGGTTGCCTCCACCTTTACAATCATACAAATCGCTCTTAAGAAATAACCTAGTCGCGTGCCCGACGGCCATGTTTGATCAAAAAGCTCTAGGCCGATTTCAATTGGCAGAACATGCCCACGAAGACTACATCTTGTGGCTTGATATCATTAAAAAATCAGGCTCTTGCCTAGGAATTCAAGCGGACATGGCGCGCTACCGGATTGTCGAGAACTCTCGCTCGATGAGCGTGAATCGCTCTGGGTCCCGCTGGAAGGTCTATCGCAACTTCGAAGGACTCGGAGTCTGGGATTCGACTGTAAATTTTTTCATCTATGGATTTACCGCGCTGGGGAAACGATTTCAGTTCTAAACTTACACTCATCCTGGACGCGCTCTATTTGACATATATTATTGGCCTTGTAATTGTGCTAATAATTTAACCGTCATTTAGCTCGGGATTTCGCTCTTGGTTAGGCTTTTTCCGTGGACAATATTGGGCCACCAAGCTATTCCTTACCGCTCATTAAAAGCCAAGGATTTCAAGATGATCATCGTAAAAGCACCCTTACGAATTTCGATTGGCGGGGGCGGAACTGATCTTGCCTCTTACTATACGAATTTCGAATCGACCTTCATCAGTGCCGCAATCAATAAATACATTTATATTTCTGTCCACCCAATTTTTATCGACGATATTATTTTAAAGTACTCCGAGATGGAGCGCACGCTTTCTGCTCAGGATATCAAACACCCGATTGTTCGCGAGGCCCTAAAACTCACTCATATCAGCAAATCTATTGAAATTTCATCCTTTGCGGATATCCCCTCAGGCACTGGCCTTGGGTCATCTGGAACCTTTACCATTGCCTTACTTAAGGCGCTTTATACCTATAAAAACATACCCCACAATGCCATGAGTCTGGCTGAAGATGCTTGCCGAATTGAAATTGAAAAGCTGGGCGCCCCGATTGGCAAACAAGACCAATATATTTCTTCGGTTGGTGGTCTAACGCGGTTTCATATTAACAAACAGGGTGTGGTCAGTGCCGCACCACTAGAAATGAGCAAACACGCTAGAACTGATCTAGAAGAGCATCTCTTGTTATTTTTCACCGGCTATTCACGCTCGGCCAACGATTTGCTAAAAGAACAAAATGATCTCACCGTAATTGCGCCGCAATCAAACAGCGCTTCCCCAAGCAATGAGATGATTGAAAATCTTCACTTCACCAAAGAGCTTGGCCTTAAAATTGGACAGACTCTTGAGGCCGGTGATTTGCAAGAGTTCGGAAACCAAATGAATATTCATTGGCACTCAAAGAAGAAAAGATCAAAAAATATGTCCTCGGGCAAAATTGACGAGTGGTATGATCTTGCACTTAAAAACGGGGCCATTGGCGGTAAACTCATTGGTGCAGGTGGTGGTGGCTTCTTGATGTTTTTAGCAAATGACAAACTGCGCTTGCGAAAGGCATTACGAGAAGCAGGAATGGTCGATGTCCCTTTTCGTTTTGACAACCTTGGTGCCCAGGTCGTGCTTCATGACTAAGCACTACAGGGTCGCGGTCATCGGCGATTGGCACTTGGCCTTTATTAGCTCCGCCGTTTTAGCAAGCGTCGGTCACAAAACAGCGTTGGTAAAACCTCTCAACCTAGACGCTACAAAGTGGAATGGCTTTCCCGCAATTCCAGTCATGGAACCTGGGCTTGAGGAAATGATTCAGTCTGCACAGAGTAAGAATTTGTTAAGTTTTGAAAACGGTGTGGACAATGAATCCTGGTCTGCTGATTTCATCTGGATGGCCGTAGACACTCCAGTTAATGATCAAGACGAACCCCAGCTTGAAGCACTTTGGACTATCGCCAATCATGTTGCAAAGCTTGCGAGAAAGCCCGCGGCCTTTTTGACAAGCTCGCAGATTCCATTGGGGTTTTGCGCTGAGCTCGAACAAAAAATCGGTATCCCAGTAGTTTATGTGCCCGAGAACCTTCGCCTAGGAAAAGGCATCGAAACCTTCCTTCGGGCCGACCGAACTGTTTTAGGTTGCAACCATCCCGAAACTCTGAAAAAAGTTCGTGAACTATTTGTCGGATTTGAAACGCAAATTTTGACCTGCAACCTTGCCACGGCTGAAATGGTCAAACATGCCAATAACGCCTTTCTTGCCACCAGCATTAGTTTTGCCAATGAGCTTGCCAGGATTGGCGAGAAATTCGGCGTCGACAGTGTGCTTGTTGGCAAAGCCTTAAAGCTGGATAAAAGAATTGGTTCTGCGGCGTATGTTGTCCCGGGATTGGGTTTTGCTGGCGGGACTCTGCCTCGGGACCTCAGGGTGCTGCAAAAGCTTGGAACGAAGTTACAAGTTCCTACACTTTTGGTTAATGCTGTTCTAGACATTAATAAAAATACGACAACCGCAATTTCAGAAATTATTGAACGCCACTGCGAAGAAAAATCTTTGCCAAAAACTGTTTTGATCTTAGGTTATACCTATAAACCCGACACCGATACTTTGCGCAGATCTCTTTCTATAGATTTGGCGAAAGAACTGAAAGCCAAATCTTATAAAGTTTTTGGCTATGATCCGATGATGAATAATAAAGATCTTTCTGCCATCGCTGGCCTAATTGAGCATCAAGTAGATTGGAAAAACCTGACAGCGAGCCCCGCTGTCGTCATTTGCATGACAGCACGACCTAACTTCAAGGAGCTCGACTGGACAGTATTAAAATCAAAGCCATTGATTTTTGATACTCAGAACCATCTGCCGGCCGAAATGATTCTATCTGCAGGTTTGTCATTTAAAAGTCTTTGGTCACCCTTGCAGACACCTAGCAATGGAAATTTAAATGCTTAAAGGTAAGGTCATCGCAATCACAGGTGGGGCGCGGGGAATCGGCCGAAGCACCGCCGAATTTCTAAAATCCAAAGAAGCTCTGGTCGCGATTTGTGCAAGATCCGAAGCTGACCTTCAGGACACACGGAAATCACTCGAATCCATAAATCAACAACCCAGCTTGGCTTTAAAGTGCGACGTTACGGATCCTTTGCAAGTTAGCGACTTCTTTCAGGCTGTCACCAAACAGTGGGGTCCGCTGAATGGACTCGTTTGCGCAGCAGGGGTCTATGGCTCAATTGGAAGTTTTGTCGACACACCATTTGCTGAATGGGAAAAGGCTATTGATATCAATCTTAAAGGAACAGCTTTAACTGTGCATTCTGCCTACCCATTTTTTGATCGGCAAAAATGCGGAAAAATCGTGCTCTATTCGGGTGGAGGACAAGGGCCGTTACCAAACTTTTCAGCCTATGCAACCAGCAAAGGGGCTATCTGGCGCTTTACCGAAACAATCGGGGCTGAGCTTGCTGAAAAAAAAATATTTGTTAATGCCATCGCACCTGGTGCAGTGAATACCATTCTACTCGATGAGCTTTTGGCCGCGGGACCTGAAAAAGTGGGCCAAGCTTTTTATGATCGGTCTTTGGCGCAAAAAAAGCAGGGCGGTACATCACCACTGAAAGCTGCTGAGCTTTCTGCCTGGCTACTCAGCAGTACGTCAGACGGCCTGTATGGCAAAACGCTGTCGGCCGTATGGGATCCATATCTTGATTTTAAGCAGCTTGATGAAATGAGTAAACACGATATCTACCAGGTTCGCAGGGTGGTTGATAACCTTGGCAATACACGAGCAAAATAAGGAGATCCTCAATGGCAAAATTTTTGGTCACCGGTGGGGCCGGATTTATTGGCTCGCACTTTTGTGATGCCGCCCTTGCAAAGGGTCATGAAGTAACGGTTTTTGATAACTTTGAAACAGGACAAGAATTCTTTCTTCAGGGCGCGAAGAAAAATGAAAAATTTAGTTTGATTCGCGGTGATATTCGGGAATTCAGCGAAGTTAACAAAGCGATGTCAGACTTTAAACCCGAATGGGTTGTCCACTTTGCCGCCAATGCCGATGTTCGCCGAGGATTGGAGCGCCCCCGCCGGGATCTTGACTACAATACCACCGGTACTTGGAATGTTTTGGAAAGTGCACAAAAGGCCGGCGCAAAAAACTTTTTATTTAGTTCGACGGGATCGGTCTATGGCGAACCAACAGTGTTCCCAACCCCTGAGTCTTGCCCTTTTCCCGAACAAACATCCTTGTATGGGGCTTCAAAATTGGCTGGCGAAGGATTGATTGCGGCATATGCCAACGGTTTTGCTATGAATAGCTTGGTCTTTCGTTTTGTTTCGATATTGGGAGCAAGATACACTCATGGTCATATTTTTGACTTTATGAAACGTTTAAAAAATGATGCCTCCCACTTAGAAATTCTTGGCAATGGTAAACAGACAAAATCATACCTGCATATGACGGACCTTATGTCAGGTCTATGGATGGCCATAGAAAGCCAACCTAAGGGACATAACGTTTACAATATTGGCCATGACGACGCCTTAATCGTCGATCAAAGTGTTGGCTATATTTGTGACGCCCTGAAAATCAAACCTCGGTTGACCTACACTGGCGGCACCCGTGGATGGGTTGGTGATAGCCCAAGAATTCAGCTCGATTGCACAAAACTCAAAGCTTTAGGATGGAAAACGACGCAAAGTCTTGAACAGGGCGTGCGCGACACAGTTAAATATTTAGAGCAACAAGCATTTCTTTTTGCAGAGGTAAAATAGATGAATTGGGGAATGATCGGCTGTGGCACCATTGGTGAAAGACGAGCGCTTGCCTTACCAGCGGGAGTCAAACTTGTGTCCTGCTTTGACCCAAACCAGGAGCGTGCCGGTAAAATTTCTGGAATCACCGGCTGCTCGATCGCCAAAGCTGAAGACGAAGTTTTAGATCCGTCTAAAGTTCAAGCGGTCTTGGTTGCAACAATAAATTCGGCAATTATTCCAATTGTGAAAAAGGCTTGCGAAAGAGGCCTTCACGTCTTGGTAGAAAAACCTGTCGCACGAAGCTTTTCTGAGCTTTCCGAGCTGAATCCAGGAAAATCCATTATCAAGGTTGGATTCAACCATCGTTTTCACCCGGCATTTTTTGATTTGCTGAGCGAAATAAAAAAGAATCCAGACGACAGCATTATGTTTATTCGCGCCCAATATGGCAACGGCGCACGGCTTGGCTTTGATCAAGAATGGCGCTCGAAAGTTGAGCTTTCCGGCGGAGGAGAATTATTAGATCAAGGTGTCCATGTGATCGATTTAGCCAGCGTCCTTTTGCCTGAGTTGAGCGTCATGCAAGGCTATTCCCGCACACATTATTGGAATATGCCTGTTGATGATAACACGTGGGGAATTTTAGCTAATCCTCAGGGGGCCACCTTCAGCTTCCATGTCTCGTCGAGCGAATGGAAAAATGAATTTCGCTTTGAAGTTTATACTCGCCAGCGAAAATATCAGTGGCTGGGGCTTGGCCGCTCGTATGGGCCTGAGAAGCTATTCATTCACAAAATGAAGTCTGAAATGGGACCACCCGAAACAGAAGAGCGCTGCTATCCGTCCGAGGACAATTCCTGGCTGGCTGAAAACACCAACTTCCTGCACGCGATTCAAGGCAAGGCAGAAGTAAATGGCGGTTATCGTGATGCCTTGCACTCTTTGAAAATGGTTCAGGATATTTATGCCAATTCCATGAAGTTGCACGCCGACCTAAAACGTCGCGAACAACACCCCATATGGTGGCAAGGGCAATGAGTTTGCTGCTAGCTGACATCCCCCTCTTGATTTTGGCCGGTGGCAGAGCGACCCGACTCAAGGCTTTGTCTGAGAACACCCCTAAATATCTAATGCCATTGGCACAGGGTACCTTTGCAGATCACCACCTTGGCTGGATAAAAACCCAAGGATTTCAAAGTGTAATACTCAGTATTGGCTACCTCGGCGACCAAGTCCGTGAGTATTGCGGAGACGGATCAAAATGGGGGCTTAAAATATCGTATCTAGAAGATGGTAAGCTTCCATTGGGAACAGGCGGCGCTGTCCGAGCAGCTTTAATCCACAATTTTGACGTCATCTGTGTCACCTATGGCGATACCCTTTTAAGTTTCAGCGTCGAGCGCTTTATAGCTGATTTTTTGAACTCATCAGGTTTGGCGGCAATGACAATTTTAGAGAATCAGGTTCCCGGACACACTTGCAACATCGATTGGCGACCACCATTTATAACCTATGACAAAACGGCGCCAAAGCCCGGGTGGAAACATATCGACTATGGGTTTTTGGCGCTGCGTCGCCCGCTGATCGAAGCCTTCCCTCCGGATGTTCCTCTTGATCTGACTGCTCCTATCGCAAAAGCGTCTAACTTGGATCAGGTCTTAGGATTTCTTGTCAAAGAGCGATTCTGGGAGATTGGATCACCTGAAGCTCTTAAGGAATTTCAGAATAGAATAAAAAAATAGCTGGCAGTCATTGTGCAGATTTTTAATTGATTTTATGTTTGGGAAACTGGATAAATAGCCCTCAGAAAACAAATAAGGAGACCTCCATGACCAATCTAAGTCCCTTTGCAAATAAAGTAAAAATCTACTCCGATGGCGCCGATAAGGCCGCAATGCTTGAAATGGCGAAGAACCCATTGATCAAGGGCCTTACGACAAATCCAACTTTGATGAAAAAATCTGGAATCACTGATTACAAATCTTTCTGCCAAGACATTCTGACCCACATCAAAGACAAGCCTTTGTCTTTTGAGGTTTTCACTGACGACATCAAGGACATGAAACGCCAGGCCCTTGAGATCAATACCTGGGGCAAGAATATCTACGTCAAAATTCCAATCACTAACTCTGAAGGTCTTTCAACTATCGGCCTAGTCAAAGAATTATCCCATGCAGGCGTTAAACTAAACGTCACTGCAATTCTGACTATGGAACAAGTTATTGAAACCGTAATGGCTCTTAAGGGCGGCGCACCGTCCATCGTTTCTGTTTTTGCTGGCCGCATTGCCGATACCGGTCGGGACCCATTTCCGATGATGCAAGCTGCTGCCGTCCTATGCCGTATGACTGATCCAAATATCGAGCTTTTGTGGGCCTCAAGCCGTGAGGCTCTGAACATAGTACAAAGCGAACAATCAGGCTGCCATATCATCACCGCGCCCCCTGATTTGATCAAAAAAATGTCAATGTTTAACAAGGATTTGGCTCAGCTAAGCCTTGAGACCGTTCGAATGTTTAAGTCAGATGCTGAAGCCGCAGGATTTAAGCTATGAATAACGACAGTTTCTCACGAACCTTCTTAAAAGAATCCATTGAAGTCATTCAAGCCTTGGATCCAGCGGTAATCGATGCAGTTGCCAATGAGCTACAGAAAGTCCGGGACCGTGGCGGACGGCTATTTATTCTTGGCGTTGGAGGCTCAGCCGGTCACGCCAGCCATGCAGTCAATGATTTTCGTAAAATCTGTGATTTTGAAGCCTACTGTCCGACGGACAATGCCTCTGAGTTAACCGCGCGGATCAATGACGAAGGCTGGGAAACTTGCTTTTCTGAGTGGCTAAAAGGATCGAGGCTCAACGCTAAAGATGGCTTGCTTATCCTTAGTGTTGGTGGCGGCAACCGAGAAAAAAATATTTCTATGAATTTAGTACGATCTTTGGAGCTTGCACAGTCTGTAGGTGCATCAATTACCGGTATCGTCGGCAAAGATGGGGGTTTCACCAAACAAGCGTCCAATGCATGTGTTGTAATTCCCCCGCTTTTTAGCGAAAGGATTACTCCGCACACAGAGGGCCTTGCTGCGGTAGTTTGGCACTTATTGGTGTCGCATCCCTCTTTAAAAGTTAAACAGACCAAATGGGAAAGTACGAAACCTTGATTCGCAAGCTTCTAAACAATGTTAATATTCTTCGCGATCCATTTATGTGGCTGTGGGCAATTCTGAAATTCAGGATTAAAAAAATTGACCGCATCACCAGAATTAAAAATAAGGATCTGATCGACAACGTGGTTAGCAAGGAATGGCTAAGCCAAGGATCATGATATCAACAATACTCAAGCCTTCAAAATTTAAAGGGGTTCTTTTTGACCTCGACGACACCTTGGTTCCGGCTATCGCTAGCTACGACTTTGCAATGCAAACAATCGGAATTGACCCCACCGACGCGACCTATCTTAAAGCTCGAGAGTTGACTAAGCGAAACTTGCCTAAAGGCTCCCCGGTCGCAAAAAGTCGATTCCTGTACTTTAAAAACTATCTGGAACTGAAAGGCGAGTATTCGCCTAAGGCACATGCTCAACTTGCTGATCGATACGAGTCCCTCGTCGTTGAACAGATGACGAACTCTTGGCAGATGCTGGGCCGCCAAGAGTTAATGCGTAAACTTTCTAAAGCAGGGTTTTTAATTGGTGTTTTGACCAATGAGACTTTGCGCCTGCAAACAAGAAAGTTAGACGCCTTTTGGCCCGAGG
>CALQIT020000028.1 GCA_943330705.2 Streptomyces griseus | reverse complement strand
GATAAAAGGTACTCTGGGGATAACAGGCTGATCACGCCTGAGAGTCCACATCGGCGGCGTGGTTTGGCACCTCGATGTCGGCTCATCGCATCCTGGGGCTGGAGCAGGTCCCAAGGGTTCGGCTGTTCGCCAATTAAAGTGGTACGCGAGCTGGGTTCAGAACGTCGTGAGACAGTTTGGTCCTTATCTTCTGTGGGCGTAAGAGATTTGAGCAGACCTGTCCTTAGTACGAGAGGACCGGGATGGACGAACCTCTGGTGTTCCTGTTGTCGCGCCAGCGGCAGTGCAGGGTAGCTATGTTCGGAATAGATAACCGCTGAAAGCATCTAAGCGGGAAGCTAACTGCGAGATTAGATCTCTCTAGAACTTCGGTTCTCTAAAGGGCCCTCGGAGACTACGAGGTCGATAGGCAGAAGGTGTAAGCACAGTAATGTGTTCAGCTGATCTGTACTAATAGCCCGTGAGGCTTGTTTTATTTTTTCTCTTTTAAGAGAAAGATGTTGGAACTTACTTTCTGCTAAAAATCACTTTAGACAATCATTCAATTTTGTAGTACATACACTTGCAGTCCACGTTGTACGTTTATTAAGATGGCGCAAGATTAAAATTTTATAACCGTTTTGCTGGTGTTTATAGCAGCGGGGCCACACCTGATCCCATTCCGAACTCAGAAGTTAAGCCCGCTTGCGGCGATGGTATTGCACGGGTGACTGTGTGGGAGAGTAGCACGACGCCAGCTCTTTTTTTAGGGCCCAGTTGGGAAACCAACTGGGCTATTTTTTTTCTCGATGTAGCTTCTAGAAATTTCTAAAGTTTTATTCTTGGATTTTAGATTAAAAAATGAAAATTGAACCAGCCAGAGGCGATGATCTTGTTTTTCGAGGATAAGATCTTTGGTCTCAACTAAGTACGCTTCTATTTGTAATTCGTATATTCCAGTATTTTTTGTTTGAACTGCCTTTGAAAGAAACGACAGTATGTAACTATTTGTATTGGATTCGTTTGGAGTTGCGACAGATTGAATGGAATTGAAAAACTTGGAATAACTTGGGAAATTCGAAATTTGATTAAGGTCGGCCTGTACGATCGAATTTAGGTTGTCGTCTGAGCGATATTCAAACAGTGCCCGTCCAAGAAGAGCAGCGGAAGCGAAAATTAGGATAGCAGCAAGAAAGATTGAATTTCTTTGTTCGAACATAGCTTATGGTATCTCAAATGTCGCTTTTGGCTATTAGTGCCTCCAAAATTTGGCCGCAGCCAAGACCCAGAACAAAAAGCTAGAGAAAACGTCCAAAAAAAATGGACGAAAGAGTATCTGCAAAGAAACTGGCGACTGAAGCAGCTGGCCAGACCGGTTGCCTGGAATTGGACGCCAAATGTCTTTTGCCATTTTTTGGCAAAGTCAGGTATTTACTAACAACCTGTAATCACTAAGTAATCTTAATTTTCAGAGATGGTCGCTAAGGTTTTGGACATCACTGCTTTTATCGATTGATCCCTTAAATAAATTTTTCCCCAGTTATATTAGATAGTTATGATTTTATCTCAGTTTGGCACAAGCTTTGGACCCTAAATTTGTGGAAAGAGGTGTGACCATGAAGCGGTTAGGCCAATACATTATTGTCGTGGTTCTGTTTGGCTACTATATAGCCTGTGCCCCGGTCAAATTTGATAAGGATCCAGAGGTTAACAAATGCCAGAATTTTGGGCAGTCTTGTGTTTCTGTAGCAAGCGTTGATAGTTTTGATTACACGGTCACTGCGCCAGGTGGTTTGGTTGATGTAGTTTTTATTAATGATAACTCAGGATCGATGTCCTTTGAGCAGCGTCATATGGCGGATCGGTTCAACCGATTTCTTGCGGAATTGGATGCCCGGTTTGTGGACTACCGGATTGGGGTAGTGAGCACAGATATTTCAAACTCAAATGTTTCTTCAAATACTCATAATCCACCACGGACAATCAATCAGTCAGGTTCATTGCAAGACGGTAAACTGATCGCATTTTCGAATGGATTAACTTTCTTAACTCCAGGGACTCAAAATAAAGAATCACTTTTTGCACAAGCTATTCAAAGAGCTGAAACTTCGACTTGCGAGCAGTACATGAAAGAAAATGCGGATACTTCGATTTTTGCGGCTGACTATAGCAAGGGATTGTTTGAAAACTGCCCTTCAGGAGATGAGCGCGGCCTTGCTGCAGCGAATCTTTTTGTAACTAAAAATCCAGAGTCATTTATTCGCAACAATGCTCATTTAGCTATCGTCTTGCTATCTGATGAGGACGGACGAAGCGGGTTGTACTATACGTCACCCAATTACAGACTTTCTACCGATGATTTACCGCAGACTTTGATTGAAAATGTAAAAAAGATTTATGGAGCGAAAACAGTCAGTGTTCATTCTATCATTGTAAAGCCGGGAACAATCGTAAGTGGACAGACCGCCCAGAGTGTTGCTCAGAGCGTTGCCCAGGTTAACTCTGGGGGCATGAATACAGATCCGAAAACCTTCTTTTCAGGGGGCGACGCCACTTGTCTTGGTACCCAAAGCAATCAGTTAAACATTAAAAATACCAGCCGGGCCGTGAGTGGAAGTTATGGTTATCTTTACTACTTAGCTTCAGCATTGACAGGCGGAATAGTTGGAGACCTATGTGCCTTAGACTATACTTCCCAACTTCAAGATATTGGTGTCAATATTGCGAATCGATTGTCAGAAATTCAATTGGCATGCGCCAATCCCAAGGACCTGAGTGTGGAGGTTTCTCCGAATGTGGCCTCAATCACTGACTCTGTAGAAGGGTCGTTGCTGAAGTTTTCAAGCCTTTTGGCGCCGGGAACACGGGTCCATCTTAAGTATTCTTGCCCAACACTTTAGAAGATCATTAAGGATTGGTGGCTCTGTTTTCAGCAATCCGAGAACAGATTCCGCATAACTTTGGTGTCTGGATGCGCCTTTCAAAGGTTTGTGAAATTTTCAATCTAGGGCTGATCTGCAGGTACGCCCAAAGAACTTAATTTGATTGCCCCAGTTTTAATATCGCATGGGATCAGACGGAGAAAATATGCTGAAAACGTAAGCAGAGCACCCGGTCAAATTAGGTGGGATTTGCACCCACCAAAGCCGGTCCACTTACGTGGGATTTGCACCCTCAAAACCGGTCAAACTAGGCGGGACTGGACACCTTGTTGGGAGGGATAGTCTGCTTTACTAAAAAAGCTATTGGTAAAGAATGCTTTATTATGCGAATCAGTAAAAAGAATAGCAGGTTTCTATAGTGAAACAACATTGGCTGGCGAAATGAAAAAGGTATTTGTGCCTAAGGAGCTTTTTAAACTTGATAGAAGAAAATTGCTAGCCTCAGCTAAGATTGCGGTGCCTGCGATTCGTTTGTTTGAAGAGTTACCCAGAAATCCAGTTATTACGCTAAAACAAGTCGTTGAGCTGTTAGATACGACGAAACCAGCTGAAGGTAAGGCGATCGGCGCGTTGGTGAAAGTTGGCATTTTGCAGGAAATCACAGGTGGCAAAAGAAATCGATTATTTAGATATTCAAAGTATATTGGGCTTTTAGAATGAGGCAATTCGTGAGAAACATGAAAAGTTGGGCTGTATCATTTGTCTTTGTACTTTCCTCTTGCTCACACCAACCTTTGACAGGTGATCTTGTAAATCGAAACGATGCTGGTATAAAATTAGATGCGCAGTTTGATTTTAGTGATCTTAGAGCTTTGGAGCTCCAAATTCAAAATTTTGGCTCATTGGCGCATTCTTCAAATCAAGATAAACTGGTTCGAATGTTAGTTGCCTTTCGAAAAATTAAAGAAAATTTGTCAGCGAACCAGATTCAAATCCCACCTCGTAGCAAAATCAAGATTCAATTGATGTCGTTCTGTGCGTCTCCTCAAAAGGCGGTACCCTCAACAAATGAAGTTTTTAGGTGGGTAGCTGGGAGCACGGGTGTTCCATTGGAAAGACCTGTTGTTCAATATTTCAATCGGGCGGGTTTAGAAAAACACCAACTAGTTCAAGAGTTGCTTTGGAACTTGGCAAATAGGACATTTTACGAAGACTATCCAAAGAATCTTCAAAAGGTACTTAGCGAGGTTTCTCCCTCGGCAAGCATAATGCTTCCTTCGAAATTGAAGAGTGAAGTTGCTAATAAAATTATTCCTGAAGAAATTCGTGAGTCGGCCGATTTGCTCGAAGGAAAATATTATTCATATGCTGATTTTTCAAACGAGATAGCAAGTAAAAAATCAAAAGTTCAGCGACTTCCCGAGGATATGGTTTCAAAGATTCCAAAGAGTAACCTCATGGCATCAACTGAAAGTTATGGCTATAGCTCACAAACTATCTCTTTTTATAATTCGACTGATCGCGCGGAATCGATTGGTTTAGAAAATTTGTATCTTCAGCCCGTCCGAGAAGATGTGCAGCCTATTATTTTGGCCTCGGTTGTTCCTAATCTGGATGAAGTGCAGAAGCTTTTAGAAAAAGCGGCATTAAAGATGTTGGGATATTGGGGATCTAAATATCCCACGCTAACTGAAGAAGAAAAAAAATTAGTAAAGCAAAAGCCGATTCAAGCGGCAATTGCATATTATTATTCGATAGTCGCTGAAAACAAAAGTGAATCTATTTTTCCAGGCACGTCACTCAATGGTGAGGCCGACGCATTCAGGCATTATGTATGGTCTGGAATGTTGGTTCGCGAGCTAGGAGAGTCAGAGGCAAGAAAATTTTTAATGGCACATGAGGCGAATCCGCTCCAGCCATTTTCGGAAAAGGAAATGGATATTTTTAATAATGAAAAAGGAATTTTGGCTGCGAAAGATTTTCTAAAAAACGGATCATTTGAAAGTGAAAAATTATTTGAACGGGCAAAAAAAGAAATTTCTGAAAGCCTATTGAAAATATTGAATCCGAGAAAACCGCAATGAAGAAAGCTTTTCAAGTTTTTATTTTTATTCCTGTGCTTCTAGGTATGAGTAGTCTGTTCTATTATTACAATAATCGGCTATTTCTATGGGAAGCTCAAATTTTGTGGTCACAAAGGCCTTTTGATGCCGTTAAATTCAAAAATGGCTCTACGCAAGAGCGCGCTCAAATGGTTGTGAGTTTGATCAATAGTAAATACCTGGTTGAATTGGATGGGGACAAAGTATCGCAAATTCTTGGCGAGGAGAATGGTGACTATTATCACTATGACTCTAATGCGACTTACAGGTTAACCGAGCACGGCAATGCAGATTGGATTTTAACAATTACGACTGATGGGCAGGGAAGGGTTAATAGGTTATTTATCCGAAAAAGTTGCTGTTCCGTATCGAGAAAAGCTTTCAATTTTTTGTTACAAGTCGTATCTAGTTTTTGAATCAAGTCTTTTAGAGAAGAGCCCGCATATTGTAGTGGTTCAAAAAAATGGTCGACCGAACCGAATACGGTACGAGCACCAGCTACTACATTGATTTCATTCCGTTTGTGCCAAGAATGAAGACTTAAACTTCGAGGAAATTCGCAATCTTTACCTTGAAAAAGGTCTTTCTACTTATCAAATCGCAAAACAGTTGGGTGTTTCAAAGTCTATGATATTGGCCGGTCTTCACCTTGCCCTTTCTGAAAATCGTTATTGATCTTTTTCGCGGTATTCCAGCCAACTCCATACTGTATTCAGGTATCGATCCGTACTCGTTACCGCCTAAGCACCAAACCTTGTCTGTCGGGCTTGGTTTCTTGGAGTGGGGGCCTACGTTCAGTACGGTCTTTACTACGAAAGATCTTAGTGGGTCGGAGTATCCCATAAGTCTAGGCGACTACGGTTTGCTTTGGATTCAAAGAACATTTGGACCTGAAATTCCGGTGATTTTCGTAACCGCTATTGTCACTGTTTCTATGTTCCTTGTGGTTAGAAGGATCATTAGCGCAATTCGATTCGAGCGCATGAGAAAAAATGCCCGAAAAGGTGCTCCTACACTCCGCACGGCCAAAGTAGATTGGCGAGTAGTAGATATCTACACCACCAAAGAGTTTTCAGGCACACCGTTTACCGGTGGCCTTTTCAAACCGTATGTCTGCATTCCTGAGGATGCTCTAAAGACATTAGCGTCAGATGAGATTGAGGCTGTCATTGCTCATGAATTAGCGCATGTAAAATATTTTGATCTCTTGGTGACAGGCGCGATTCAGTTTCTTGGTGATATCTTCTGGTTTATTCCTGGCTATAGATTTTTGAGTCGAAAAATTGATCGTCTCAGGGAGATTCTTGCAGATCAGTACGCGGCGGCAACCGGTGTCGGCCCTGAATTGCTAGCCTCAGCTCTTGTGAAATTGAAACATATTCCCGAAACGAATGACAAATTCATTCTGTATTCAGCGTTCTTTCGGGAACGCTCCTTACTTAAGGAACGTGTTACTCGATTGTTAAGTGGGGAGCAGAAATCCCACGAACGATTCGGCTGGCAATCGCCGTGGGGCAGATCTCTCATTGTTTTCTGGACCACTGGAGCCGTCGTTATTGCAACCTTTGGCGGGAATCATCAGTTATCCACGAACGAAAATCCAGCTTGGATTAATAAATTGGCAGAATGGCTCAGCTCAATGGTGAACTGAGTTTTTTTATAAACAATTACTACATATGTAGTAATAAAAAGGAGAAAATAGAGTATGAAAACAACAATAGCAGCCATGGTAATCGCAATATCCGTAGGATTCAGCGCACAAGCAAAGACTATTCGTTCAACAGAGCTAAAGGGGAATCTATGGGCCAAAACGATGAGCGATGTGGAGTGCGACCTTCAGTGGTAGCTTATTCATTAGACGTAACTTCTTTAAAATGACTCCGTGATGTTCCATAACCACCTCTTTCTTCAATGTTTTGTGCGGGAGAAAATGAACGTTTGTGAAAATTCACAGCGAAGTTCGATTTTTTGAACTTCAGTGAAAATTCACATTGAAGAAGCAGCGGTGGCAGGGGTTTGGCAGGGAACCACAGAGATTTCTACGGTCGTAGAAAGCCATTCTAAAAAACTGAGACTTCGACTCTCAGTGATTTTAAGTGTTTAGAACTCTGGTGTTTTGGGGATTTGCGCTCAACGATCTGAAATAAATTGGTCGGGGCGACAGGATTCGAACCTGCGACCCTCTGGTCCCAAACCAGATGCGCTACCAGACTGCGCTACGCCCCGACGGTGCAAGATCTAAGTGGACGAAGCTATTTTGTTTGCTCAAAGTTGTCAAATTTGACTAGCTAACGCGACGGGGCATCTTGCTCTTTCTTCATTCCGAGGTCAGCATATTGAAATGAGTGGATTGCCTAGGTGGTTGATTGTCGTCGTTGTTTTGGGGCTTGCGGTTCTTGGGATTTACTATGGAAAACCTCCCCACCATGTTTGTGAATCTCAAGTTGATAGTTTTCGCGAAGCACAGGCTGGGCAGCTTTATCCCAGGGTAGTTAAGCAAATTCCGATTCAGGCTTCGATTTTTCGGGCTATTGATTCCTGCAAGCGGTCGAACGGTCCTGGGGGCTGTTATGATTTTTTTCAAATTTTACGCAGCCTGATTCGCGACTCGAAGGCCTCTTCGGCCGAGTGTGCGACCTACTTCGGGGAAGAAGAAATTGTTCGAAAAACAGTTTCCTTCGCTTTGGAATTCATGGTTTTGAGTGCCTGGGGCGAAAAAACGCCGGAAAAAGGGGCGGCTCGATTTGGTTGGTTGCAGTCTGGGGATCTTCTTCTTTTTTGTGAGCTAAAGGATCTTTTTACTCAGATGTATGGAGAAGAAGAATATGAAAAATTAAGAGTTTCGATTGTCAGCCGATTACCTGCCGAGGCAAAGGTTTACAAAGATGGAGAATGCATAAACTGCAGTTCGCGGACTGCAGCGGCGACCCAAATGCCGCTTGACGAAATATGGGTGCGCAGCCTGTTTTCAATTCGTTGTGAAAAGTTGCAATAGATTCTTTTGCCAATTTTAGCTTTTCTAAAGACTTTTAAGTCGCAGCATCTGCCATTTCGTAGGTGTATTTTCTGAGTCTTCGACTTTTCCGCGAAAGCGAAAATTGAAATCATTCTTTGAAATGACTTCATAGAAATGCTTGTCTTCGGCAACAATATTCCAATCTGCTGGGTTTAGACCGTAGCCCGCTAGGTCCTTTAGTAACGACATCATTGGTTCAGTGCTAAATGTTTGCTGATTCATAATACCCTCCATGACGGCGCTATAAGGCAAACCTAATGCCGAGATAGATTATTGTCCAAAGCCCTGCTATTCATTGCTGGATGGTTTTTGTGGCCCGATTCGTTTCAGAGTTTGGACAAAGCCATCCTAAATTTTGGACCTAAATCCTGGAATGGAGGCCTATGGCGAATATCTTGAAACCGCGAAGTCGATATCGGAACTACCTAAGTCTAAGTGTTTTGGTGATGCTTGCTGTTGCCGGCAGTTTTCGGTTTTTACAAAACCCAGCTGCAGGGATGATTGCAGGTTCTGTTTTTTTGGCCTCGACGGTACTTGTTCTTGTGATTGAGTTTCGATTTCCAAAATATTATAGGCGGCCGACATTTTGGGGTGCCGCGGGGTTTTTGGTTTTAAGTGTTCTGCCAATTTTGGCTTTGCGCTTGTTAGGCTGGGAAAAGCCATTTGATCAACTGGCTTTGTTTGGCATATCCGGTCCGCAGTTGCATTCGATGTCTAATATTCTCTATTTTGTGATGGTGGGCTGCTTTTTTATGGACTCGGTCATTGAAAATAGAAAGCGGTTGCTAGAAATAAAAACAGAAGGTCAAAGTTAACTTTGACCTTCTTATAAAAGAAAAAATGCTGTGAAATCTTAGATTTCAAAAGGGACTGGTGACAGGGACTCGGACCGATTGTGAGTATCGTAGGCGCTCATTCCCGTTGGTAACAAAGCTAAGTTTCGGGCTTTTTTAACGGCTGCAGCCACTCGTTTTTGTTGGGCAATACTCAATTTAGAGATCCGGGCTGGAGTGATTTTTCCACCATCAGTTACAAAGCGAGCCAAGGCAACAGGATCTTTGTAATCAAACTGCTGGTCACCGTTGAAATCCGAACGATATTTGCTACGAGAACTTTTTTTCATATTATTACCTCATGTTTTACAGAAGCCGTTGGTATACTGTAATTTTAGGTTGCCAACAAGTTTCTTTTTACATATACATTTCTTTCTTTACGAAGGAGCGGATGATGAGCCGTTGTGAATTGACAGGAAAAGGCCCAGTGGTTAAGAACCTGGTGAGCCACTCGAATATTAAAACCAAGTCGATCGCTCAGCCAAATGTTCAGCGAAAACGTATATTTAGCAAAACATTGAACCTTATGGTTCGTCTGTATATTGCTACAAGTACGATTCGCGACATGGAGCATTCTGGTGGATTTGATGCATTTATCATGAACCAAGGTGACGACGGTCTTTCGAAACGTGCACTGGATGTTCGGAATCGTATTCGTCGCAAAATGAATACGAAGAAAAAGAAATAAAGGGAGTCGACAATGGCTGTTAAATTAAAAATAAAAAAAGGGTCGACTGTCCTGGTTATTGCAGGAAAAGACAAAGGCAAAAAAGGTACCGTTAAGGAAGTTGATCCTAAGGGTATGAAGATCAAAATTGAGGGTGTGAAGATTCAGACTCATTTTGATAAAAAGGATGGCCTTAAAACTTTAGAAGGTTTTATTGATTATTCCAATGTGAAGCTTATCGATGCTCCAGCAGCAAAAGAGAAAACTGTTAAAAAAGCTGGGAAGAAAAAAAGTGCTTCAAAATCAGCGTAGATTAGGCCTAGCCCATAGTCTAGCTTCTGTCAAAAAGGGCTCTCGAGGAGCCCTTTTTCATTTTCCATCTAAAGATCAAATTTTGCAGGCCGATAAGCATATCGGAGAGCAAGTCCAATGAAGTTTATGCGAATTTTTTTATTCATATTTTGGGGTTCACAGATTTGGGCGCAGCACTCTTTGGCGAATGTTGCTGCTGAGAATTCGGCCTATGTCATGTGTCGCAGCCATAGTGTTGTTCGAACCATTCGAATACTGAAAACGCCCTCTGGTTTTTGTGAGGCAACCTACACAAAAGATGGCGTGGATCAGCAGGTTGCAAGGTCTTCAAAATTGGAAGCCTGTAAGACTGTTTTAGAAAGAATCCGATCCAACCTGGAAAAGGCTCAATGGAGCTGCAAGGATATCAGCCAAGCGCGAGTTTCTAGCGAATCGAAAGACTAGTTATGAGTGCGGAGCTTCGAGTTTTAGTTTGTCAGCTGACCTCAGTCGATGAGGTTGAAGCAAACTTTAAACAAATCCATAAACTGCTGGAAAGTATTTCCCTGAGCGAAAAAGTAGATCTTGTTTGTCTTCCTGAAAACGCACTTTACATGCGGCTAAAAGAGGGTGAAAAAATTGAAGGGCTAGCTTTAGATTCACAGGTATTTCGTGAGCTGGAGGAACTTAGTCAAAAGAGAAAACTTTCAATTCACATTGGCTCTGTGCCTTTGTTAACCCAGGGAAAGCTAAGAAATGCATCCGTTCTTGTCGAGCTTGGCTCTGGCCGACGGAAATCCTATGAAAAAATCCACCTTTTTGATATCGAATTGGAAAATCAGAAGAAGATTTCAGAGTCGGATGTTTTTTCCCATGGACTAACACCAGAGATTTTTAGTTTGAGCGACTGGCAGATTGGTCAGGCGATTTGTTATGATCTGCGGTTTTCGGAACTATTTTCAGCCTATGCAAATCTAGAGGCTGACCTTATTTTAGTACCTGCCGCATTCTTGGTAGAGACCGGTAAGGTCCATTGGGAAGTTCTTCTGAGGGCTAGGGCTATCGAAAGCCAATGCTATATCGTTGCCGCGGCTCAGGCTGGTACCCACCAAGGTTTGCAGGGCGACCAGAGAGCTACTTTTGGTAACAGCCTAGTTATTGATCCATGGGGTCGTGTGCTTTGGCGTGGCAGCCCTGATCGGGTTGAATGCCAGCTTATTGTTCTACAAAAATCCGAAATCACCAAGACCCGACGTCAGATTCCGATGCGCAACCATCGGCGGCTTTCTAGGTGACTTTGTTTCTAAATTATTTTCAAATAGACCCATGATTCGAACAATAGTTCTGCTCGCGATTATTTTTGTGTTGGGTACCTTAGCTCGGGCTGATGACAGTCCGGCGCGGACCTCGGACGACGAAAAAGAAATTCAATTAAAAGCAAGAAAACGCATTTATCCGGGCGGGCGTGACGAAGAGCCCTTGAAGGTGCAGACGCAACTTCCGCAAAGTGTGCGTAAATTGAACGAAACCGATGAGACTGCGTCCGAACCGACTTCTGACGATTGATTGAGGAGTTTACAAATGAGCCAAAACAGCGATCTTCCAGATGGGGTTACTCGAGAACAAATGGATGTTGATATCCTGATTATCGGCGGTGGGGCAGCTGGGCTTTCTTGTGCTTTCCATTTATCCAAACAGATCGAAAAGCACAATCAAGAAATTTCCAGCGGACAGCGCTCAGGCAATCCCATCCCAGATGTTATGATCGCAGTATTGGAAAAAGGTGCTGAAATAGGCGCTCATAGTTTATCTGGGGCCGTCTTGAATCCAGTGGCATTAAAAGAGCTGATTCCAAGTTTTAAAGAAGAAGGTTGCCCCATCGAGGCTGAAGTGAATTACGATGCGGTTCATTTTTTGGGCGATGACTACTCGTTTAAGCTACCGGTGACCCCTCCGCCATTCCATAACAAAGGCAATTTAATAATTTCACTTTCGAAATTCAATCGCTGGCTGGCTGAAAAGTGCGAGGCCCGTGGCATCAATATTTTTCCGGGTTTCGCGGCCGTTGAAGTTCTTTATGAGGGTGACAAAATTGTCGGAGTGCGCACCGGAGACAAAGGGCGGGATAAACTTGGAAAGCCAAAAAATAATTTTGAGCCGGGCTTAATTCTAAAATCGAAGTTGGTGGTTTTTTCGGAAGGAACACGTGGATCTTTATTTAAACAGGTGGCAAAAAAGTTAAATTTGCGACAAGGAAAAAATAGCGAAGTTTTCGAAGAAGGAGTAAAAGAGATCATCCAAATGCCAAAGGGCACGGTGACCCCCGGTCGAGTTATTCATACGATGGGTTTCCCACTGAAAAAAAGTATTGGTGGAACCTTTATATACACTCTTCCGGAAGATCGGATTGTCGTTGGTTTGGTGGCTTATCTTGATTCAAGAGACCCCTTATTGGATCCGCACAAAGAGCTTCAAAGATTAAAGACCCACAAGTTTATGCGCAAGCTATTGGCCGGGGGCAAAGTCATTGCCTACGGTGGAAAAACGCTTCCGGCGGGCGGTTGGTATTCTATACCTAAGCTATTTGGTGATGGCTGGATGGTCACGGGGGATTCTGCCAGCATGGTCGATGTGCAAAAGCTGAAAGGCATTCACATGGCGATGAAGTCTGGAATGCTGGCAGCTGAAGTGGCGGTCAGCGCGTTGCTAAAAGCGGACTCGTCGTCAGGGGTTTTGGCCGATTATGACGTCAAGGTACGAAATTCCTTTATTAAGGATGAGCTCTATCGCGTGCGTAATTTTCATCAAACATTAAGCAAAGGTCTTTTTGCGTCCTTGCCCTTGATTGCCTTGCAGGAGTTATCTGGTGGTCGTGGCCTGTTCGACGGAATGAAAACCCACGAGGATGCAAAAACTACCGAGTCCGTGGTTGATGTATGGGGCCCAGATTCTTTGACCGGTGGGGAGCATCAACTTCCAGCAAGCGATGGGCAGTTGTTTTTTGACAAACTGGGGTCGGTCTATTTGACCGGAACCATGCACGATGAGGACAGCCCCAATCACCTTCTATTGCAGAATAGCGATACTTGCCGCACCGTCTGCGAGCCTAAGTACAAATCGCCCTGTGTGCGATTTTGCCCGGCCAGTGTTTACGAGATGATTCCTGCCAAAGACGGGCAAAGCGGCCAGTATGATTTACAAATCAACTATACCAACTGTATTCATTGCAAGACTTGTGATATCAAGTGCCCATTCGAAAACATCGACTGGACAGTTCCCGAAGGCGGGGGCGGTCCACGCTACCGAGAGACATAGTCAAGACACTGAACTTGGCAGGAAGCTCTCGGTTAGAAAAAGGGGAGCATTATGCCAGAGTTTTTCGCGTCTACAGCCAAGGGTCTTTCTGAAGTTTTAGAAAAAGAATTGAAAGAAATGGGAATTCCGAAAACGATTCGAGTTTCGGGTGGCGTCTTTTTCGAGGGCAATTGGGAAACTTGCTATAAGGTCAATTTGAGCTCTCGGGTGGCCTCTCGTGTTCTTAAGCCGGTTCAAGATTTCGTGGCCTATCAGCCCGAAGAACTTTATGCCAATATTCAAAAGCATGATTTTACAAAATACATCGACGTTCATCAGACAATCAAAGTTGAAGTGGTTGTCAAAGAAAGCAAAATGCATGATCAGCGCTTTATTGCGATGAAGGTCAAAGATGCAATTGTTGATCAATTTCGTGATAAGTTTGGCGAAAGGCCAAATGTCGATAATGAGAATCCTGATTTGCGAATTTATGTTCGCTGCAAAAAAAACAAATTTGAAATTGCCATTGATACAACAGGTGAAAGTCTTTTTATGCGCGGCTATCGGCGTGAGGCCGGGGTTGCTCCGTTAAAAGAGAATCTGGCCGCAGGATTGCTGTATCTTTCGGAATGGGATCGCCAATCGCCAATCATTGATCCGATGTGCGGTTCGGGAACGATTCTTGTGGAAGCAGCCATGCTGGCAATGAATATTTCGCCAGGGACTTTGCGCCGACATTTTGGCTTTATGAATTTAAAGGGCTTTAATACAGAAGCCTGGGAAAAAGTTTTAGAAGAAGTGGTCTCTGCAGAAAAAGAAGATCTTGATTTCAAGATGCATGGATCTGACTTGGATCGACAGATGATTCGGATGGCGAAGGAAAATGCCAAACGGGCTGGCGTCGATCATGTTATTGAGTTTCAAAGTGAGAGTATTGCCACCTATGCTCCACCATGTGAAAAAGGTCTGCTGGTTACTAATCCGCCCTATGGAGCAAGGATTGGCGACGAAGACAATTTGAAGGATGTCTATCGTGATCTTGGATACACGTTAAAGCATCGCTTCAAATCTTGGGACGCTTGGATCCTTTCAGGGAACAAGGACCTGATTTTGGATATGAAGTTGAAATCAACTCGCAGGCATTTCGTATTTAATGGCCCCCTTGAGTGCCGATTTCTTAAATACTCTATGTTTTAAATAGAATGCTTTTGGCCTTGAGCAAGCAAATTAGTAGGGTTTCAGGACTCCTAAATAGGCGGCCAGAAATCCAAGACCACAAAAAAGCAGGGTCAAGACAAGGGTCATATTGGCTTTTCGTTTTGCTAAAACAATTGCTCCGCCAAAAAGAAGCCAGATAAATATTTTTGTATAAATCCAACCTGGCAGGCCAGACATAATGCCCAGGCGAGCAGCCATCCCAAAACCGCTGATAATTAACAGCAACAAGCCCACTCCATGGGTTGCAGAGCTAATGACTTTGACTTTAGTTTTTACGACAACGGTTGTGGAGTTTGCCATTAGGGCTCCGCCGAGTCCTAGAAACAGCATCATTAATCCAAGTAAGTGTAAGGTTTTGTAAATCTCAAGACTCATGGTTGTCCTTCTTCTGTGGTTTTTCTAAGCCTAAATGTTTATAGATTTTTGACAATTCTTTTCGCATCTCGTGAAGCTGCGTGAAGGCGCTCAAATTTTTAAGGCCTTCTTTTAGCGGAGTCGCCGGGTAGCCAAGATAGACTCCAGCTGTTGGAATGTCGCGAGTTACCCCTGTCCGGCCCCCTAAGCTGACTCCATCTGCAATATGAACATGGTCCGAAACGCCCACCATCCCACCGGCCTGGCAATTAGCCCCAATGTGAGTTGAACCTGCTGTCATAAAGCCGGCCGCCAGGACTGTGTTTTCGCCGACCGAACAGTTGTGGGCGATGTGGCAATGGTTATCGAGTTTTGCCCCTTTCTTGATTCGGGTTTCATCCAAGGTGCCGCGATCGATGGTGCAATGGGCACCGAGCTCCACAAAATCCTCGAGGACGACATTGCCTATCTGCGGGATTTTTTGCTGCAACGATCCGGGGCCTTTGACGTAGCCAAACCCATCGGAGCCAATGCAGGTCAGCGGATGAACTTCACAAGAGCTGCCAAGTTCGCAATGAGCGCCAACATAAACGTAGGCATGCAATATGGTTTTCTCGCCAATTTTTGCTGACTTTTCAATGACACAATGTGGACCAATAAACGTGTTGGCCGCAATTTGGGCGAAGTCACCGATGATGCAATAGGGGCCGACGTTAGCAAGTGGACTGAGCGAAGCCGTCGGTGAGACAACCGCCGTAGGGTGGATGCCCCGGTGAAATCGAGAAAGCTTTTCGTCAAAAAGTGGCAACACAATGGCAAGGCCAACAGATATTGACGGGACAGTGAAAAGGGCCTGACCGTAAATCAAAGGCTGCACTTGGGGTAGGACCTTCTTTAGGCAAATAAGAATCGATGCCCCTTTTTCAATTGCAACTCTTGCCTGCTCAAGATCGGAAATAAAAACTAGCGAATTCTTAACCGATTTTGCAGGTGGCATTGGTCTCATGGCAGTAATTGAGTCGGCGCCTTCGACGTAGGTAAGATAAGTGGAACCGAGTTCACGTAGAGTAGTTACAGAAACACTATTATTGAGAGTTGATTCGTGAGTTGATTTGTTAGATGCTTTATTGGGGCCCGGGATTGACATGGCAATGCTCCGCATTAGGTTTGTCAGAAAATGGATGTCAACTTAAGCCAGATTATATAAGAAATTCAATTAAATAAACTAGATATCTTTGAGGAAAAATATGGCAAAAAAACCAACCAAAAAAGAATCGGTCAAGAAGTCAAAGCCAAGCGCAAAGCCAACTCCAAAGCCAACTCCAAAGTTAGCCACAAAGGCCGGCAAAACTTCGGTTAAGCCGAAGCCTAAGAACGCGATTCAATCCACTGCAAAACCAGCCGCGGTGAAACCTAAAAAGCAGATCGCAGCTAAGAGCACCGTAAAACATACAGTAAAAAGCACTGCTAAATCAGTAGGGCAGTCCCCTGTAAAAGGGGTTGAGAGAATACCAGTGGCAGAATTGTCCAGTCCGCTAGCCGCAGAAAGTTCTATTGAAAAAAGCAGGGAGCTGAAGCTTGTAAAAGAGCCAAAGCCTGCGAAAGAATCCAAACCACCAAAAGAACCTAAGCCGCCTAAGGAGCCCAAACCTCCAAAGCCTGAGCGTATTTCCAAAGCGAAGGCCGCTGCGAACAAAGTGATAGCGGATAATAATATCAAGTGGGGAGAGCTGCAGGAAGCCTATACCGGTGAAAAAGCCGCCGAGTATACTATGTCGGGGGTTTATGAGCCAGGCTCAGCATTGAATCATAAGGTTCTTGGCTGGGGTTGGATTTTGAACGTACAGAACGACCGTTTAGAAGTGCTGTTTGAAACTGGTGCAAAATTTTTGATTAGTAATTACAAACCGCGATAGAAGTTAGTTGGCTTACGTCGCAAGGCGTAAAAGAAATTATTTTAAAATGAGACGCAAATGGCAAAGGACGATCTAGTTCAGTTGGACGGTAAAGTTGTAGATGCTCTGGCTGGGGGCCTCTACAAGGTGTTATTGGACAATAATGTCGAAATTCAGGGCAAGCTTTGTGGAAAAATGCGCCGCTTCAATATTCGAGTAGTGGTTGGAGATAGGGTCACGGTGGGAGTTTCTCCTTATGACCCAACACATGGTCTGATCATGTATCGACACAAGTAAGTTTCTTTGGTCCAATGTTTCTTCCAATTTCTTGTAAATAAAATGAGGTGATGAAATGGAGCAAACTCTTCAGGGTTTTTTGGCTCGTGTTGTTCCTGGTGTTTCGACAAAGTCTGCGGCCTCTGTGCTCGAGCTTGCGGGTGAGGGTGCTACTGTTCCCTTTATCGCCCGTTACCGAAAAGAGAAAACTGGCAATCTTGATGAAGTACAAATTCGCAATGTCATCGAAGCCAACGAAACTTTTCAAGAGGTTGTAAAAAGAAAAACCTTTTTACTTAAAGAAATCGGCGAGCAAGGAAATCTTTCTGAAGAAATCAAAAAGCGCATCGATGTCAGCTGGGATCTGAATGAATTGGAAGAAATCTACCGGCCCTTCAAAAAGAAAAAGAAAACAAAAGCCACAATTGCCCGAGACGCAGGGCTAGAACCTTTAGCAAACTGGATTTGGAGCCTAGGACACGGGGCCATTAAAGATGACACAACCATGGAAGTTAAGGCTAAGAATTTTCTTAATTTGGCAGCTGGGATTGCTAACTATGAATTAGCCTTGAAAGGGGCGCAGGATATTTTGGTTGAAAAAATTGCCAATGATCCAGAGCTTCGACTTCAGGTTCGCAATAACTATTTTGAAAAAGGAAAAGTTTTTTCAAAAAGAACTAAAGCTTTTAAACCCCATTCTAAATATGAAATGTACGCAGAGTTCGACGAGCCAATAAAGGCCCTCCTTGATGCGAAGGCCTCGCATCGTTATTTGGCGATGCGCCGCGGTTGGCAAGAAGAAGAGCTCGCTGTCGATATTAAGGCCGATGATGAAGTTCTACTAAAGTCTTACGAAGCTTTTTCTACATCCTTGCCGCAAGAGGCGGTCGGTGTTGTCCTTAAGCAATGTGCTAAATTGGCGTTGACTGTTTATGTCGTTCCATCTGTGTGTAACGAGGTTCACAAGGCTTTAAAAGACAAAGCCGATGAAGATGCAATTCGTGTTTTTACAGAGAACGTAAAAAAGATTTTGCTGGCCTCGCCTTACGGTCCAAAAGTTGTTTTGGGAATCGATCCAGGTTTGAAAACGGGATGCAAAGTCGCATTGGTGGACAAAGGTGGAAATTATATTTCTCATACCGTGATGCAAATTCTGGGGGATCACGCCGAAGAAGCAGCCAAGAAACTTTTTTCTCAAGTTTTAACCCAGATTCAAATTCAAGCGATTGCGGTCGGGAACGGAACCGCGGGACGGGAAACCGAAGTTTTCTTAAGAAAAATTCTGAAAGAGTTGGGTAAAGACGTCCCGGTAATTATGGTTAGTGAATCTGGCGCCAGCGTTTACTCGGCTTCAGATATTGCACGCCAGGAGTTTCCAGAATTAGACCTTACAGTAAAAGGTGCGATTTCAATTGCACGACGGCTGCAAGATCCGTTGTCAGAGTTGGTCAAGGTTGATCCAAAAAGCATAGGAGTTGGACAATACCAGCACGACGTCAACCAAAGTCAGTTAAAAAAAGGCCTGGAAGCCGTGGTTGAAAGCTGTGTAAATAATGTTGGAGTTGATTTAAATACGGCTTCAGTTTCTTTGCTGGCTTATGTTTCTGGAATTGGTCCGGCCATAGCACTGAGTATTTTAGAGCACCGCAAGCAGCATTTATTTACTGAGCGCAGTGAGCTGTTAAAGGTTCCGCGTTTTAGCACTAAAATCTTTGAACAAAGCGCTGGATTCTTGCGCATCAATAGCGGGAAAGTTTTTTTAGATAGCACCGGAATTCATCCTGAAAGATATTCAGCAGTTAGGGACATGGCGCACGAGTTGGGAATTAATATTTCTGAATTGGTTGGGGGTGGGGCAAGTAAGCTTTTGCCATTGCGGGCAAAGTGGGCACCCATTGTCGGTGAGTTTACCTTTGATGATATGATTCGTGAACTTGAAAAACCTGGCCGTGATCCAAGGGACATTTTCAAAGTATTCCAGTTTCGCGATGATATTTTTGAAGTGAAAGATTTAAAGGAAGCAATGATTTGTCCTGGAATTGTTACCAATGTTACTAATTTTGGTGCTTTTGTGGATATCGGGGTTCATCAAGATGGACTGGTTCATATTTCTGAACTGGCAGACAAATTTGTTGATGACCCACGTAAGGTCGTCAATCCAGGTGATCATGTGTCAGTGCGAGTCTTGGCTGTCGACATGCAAAAGAAACAGATTTCTTTATCGATGAAGATGGAGGCCTCGGCTGAGCGCTGTCAGCAAATGCGTGAGTCGCGGGATAAGAGAGCACCTTCTCCGCGACCGCAGCGGAGTCCATCGCGTGCGAAAGATAAAGGTACTGCGGTTGAGGCCGGGAAAGATCAAGGCCGTAGCAGCAACGGCCCGAAGCCAAGCCCTAGAGAAAAACAAAGACCACAACCGAGCGGTAATCGGCCCCAATATGGAGCGGCTGTTCCTGCGGGCGGATCAGGTGGCGGATCTCGTGGAGGCTCGGGCGGTTTTTCGAGACCTGCAGCGCAACCGTTTAACAATCCGTTCGCGACTCTGTTGAATCCAAGCAAGAAATAGGGTGGTAGGCGATACTCATAAAATATTCGCTGCATGGTTTGGGTTAGTCTGCAGAGGCTTGCTTATCCTATGACAATTGGTTGGATTTTAAAATTTGTTTTGCGATCTCTGCAAAGCCCTTGCCGCCGCGGCTGTCTGCTAAAAATGAGGGTAGATGCTCCAGGCGTGGGACGAATTCGGCGATATTTGCGACGGCAAAGCTATTTAGAAAAAATTCGAACATGGGTTCGTCGTTTGGCGAGTCTCCGGAGAAGGCGCAATGTTTTTTTGCCTCCGAGGGTGATAACTTAAATTCGTTTTGCAAAAACAAAAGACTGGTGGTGACTTTGTCATAGGTGCCAAACCAGCCATTGACGTGAATGGAGCTGACTTTTGCCTGGGCACCGTGCTGTTTAAAAATGGAAACAATTTGATTGATATCAGCTTCAGGAATTCGCGGGACGTCTTCACAGAAATCGATGGCCAGGTCCATCAGTCGACAAAATTGATCAGAGGCAACGGCAGCCCCTGGGATTTTTTTGCAGATTTCGCTTTGAATGAGGTTAAGCTTTTCTCGATTTATTTTTTGTTCAGCAGTTGAAACAACATAGTGTCGGTGCATCGTTTTATTATTATAGCGAAAGTAAAAGCCGCCATTTTCGCCAATAACACCGCTGACGGGCCAAACTCTGGCGATCATTTCGCACCAGCCTGCCGGGCGGCCGGTAACTGGGATCACGTGAATTCCAGAATCATGTAAGTTCCAAAGTGCAGAGTAGGCCTCTGGACCCAGTAGACCTTCGTCGGTAAGCGTATCGTCGATATCGGTCAGCAAATATTTAATTTTATCGGAGAATTCACCAAGCTTTTTCATTCTTTAAGTGTAGATAATTTGTGCAGATAAGGATACTGACTTTCGCCTTGAGTCGTAAATTCCCCTTGCCAGTTAAAGAAGCGAGCTTCATTTTCGTTGATAACGAAGCAGACAGGAATATATATAGATATGGCAAAAAAAGTTGCAGCGAAATCTAATGACAGCGCGTCTGCGGTTCAGGTCGAGGGAAAAAAGCTAGTTATTGTCGAGTCCCCGACCAAGGCTAAAACCATTCGTAAGTTTTTAGGCAAAGACTATATTGTTGAAAGCTGCATGGGTCACATTCGCGATTTGCCACAGTCGGCAAAAGATATTCCTGAAAAATTGAAAAAACACAAATGGGCCAATCTTGGCGTCAATGTCGAAGATAATTTTGATCCTATTTATTGCGTTCCTCGGGACAAAGTAAAAATTGTCAAACTGCTAAAGGATAAGCTGGCCGAAGCGTCTGAGCTTTATCTAGCGACGGATGAAGATCGTGAAGGGGAAAGCATCAGCTGGCATTTGACCGAAGTCTTGAAGCCTAAAGTCCCAACCAAGCGCATGGTGTTTCATGAGATCACGAAAGATGCGATCTTAAAGGCCCTAAAAGACACTCGGGCCATTGATTTTAATTTAGTTCGTGCTCAAGAGGCCCGCCGGATTTTGGATCGATTGGTGGGCTATACAATTTCGCCACTTTTGTGGAAGAAGGTTGCCTACGGACTTTCCGCCGGACGTGTTCAATCCGTGGCCGTACGGCTGATTGCAGAACGAGAACACGAACGTATCCGATTTAAGCGTGCAAAATATTGGGGAATTCTTGCAAATCTTGAAAAAGATGGCATTGAATTCGATGGCCGCTTGCAGGTACTAAAAAATCAGAAAATAGCGACTGGAAAAGATTTTGATGGCCAGACAGGTGAGCTTTCTGGCGGTAAAGACATCCTTATTCTAGATGAGAAAAAAGCCAAGGAGTTGGCAGCCAATTTAAGCAGTCAAAAATGGACCGTGCGGGAAGTTGAAGAGCGTCCGGTGAACCGCAAACCCGCGACCCCATTTATTACTTCTTCATTGCAGCAAGAGTCCAATCGAAAACTGGGGCTGAGTGCTCGCGAAACGATGCAGGTTGCTCAGAAGTTATACGAGCAAGGGTTTATCACCTATATGCGTACGGATTCATCCTCTTTATCTAAAGAGGCAATTGCCGCAGCCCGAGGCTGTATTTTGTCCAAATACGGCAAGGATTATCTTCCAAGCGAGCCCCGTCTTTACGAGGGGAAAAAGGTTAAAGGGGCGCAAGAGGCCCATGAGGCCATTCGCCCAGCAGGGACTGAATTTATCGATCCTGACGAGACTGGTTTAACCGCCACGCAGTTGAAACTTTATGAGTTGATATGGAAGCGAACCGTTGCAAGTCAGATGGTGGATGCTCGGCAGAAGCAGGTGTCGGCAAAAATCGAAGCCGGCGAAGCTGTTTTTGGTGCGACGGGAATGACGATTGAATTTCCAGGGTTTTTACGAGCCTACGTTGAAGGCAGTGATGATCCCGAAAGCGAATTGCAGGAACGAGAAGTTCGCTTGCCAGTGCTGAAGGCAAAAGATTTGGTCAAAATGCTCAAGACCAATCCTTCTGAACATGAAACAAAACCGCCTGCTCGATTTACTGAAGCCAGTTTGGTGCAGACTATGGAGCGAGAGGGAATTGGTCGTCCGTCAACTTATGCTTCTATTATTGGTACTATCATTGATCGCGGGTATGTGCGGAAGGATGCCTCAGCATTGGTTCCGACTTTTACGGCGTTGGTGGTTTCAAAACTTTTGGGAACGCATCTACCTCAGTTTGTAGATTTGGGTTTTACATCGCAAATGGAAAGATCCTTGGACACGATTGCCGAAGGTGACCTCGAGACCGTGAAGTATTTGACTCAAGTTTACCTTGGAAAAACAGGACTAAAAGCGCAGATCGAAGCGCAGGAAAAGAAAATTGACCCGGTCGAAGCTCGTTCGATTCATCTGTTAGGTTTAGACCAGTACAGTTTTCGTGTCGGTAAATATGGAGCTTATGTTTGCAAGAAAGTAAAGGGCGAGGAGTTCTGTGCGTCCCTGCCCGAGAGTGGATCACCGGCAGATATTACGGCCATTGAAATTGAAAAACTAATTGACCAAAAAATTAATGGCTCGGATGCCTTAGGAAAAGATCCAAAAACGGGATTACCAATTTATGTTTTGAATGGACGTTTTGGTCCCTATGTTCAGTTGGGTGATGTGACTGAGGAAAATGACAAGCCGAAAAGGGTTTCGATTCCGCCAAGTATACCTATTGAGTCCGTATCAATGACCCAAGCGCTAGAGCTTCTTTCCCTGCCAAAAACTTTAGGATTGCACACTGGAACACAAAAAGAAGTTAAAGTTGGCTTAGGTCGATTTGGACCTTTTGTTGTCTGCGAAGGTGACTATCGCTCAATACCAAAGGGTGAAAGTCTTTTTACCTTGAGCTTTGAGCGCGCCATGGAAATGTTATCGCAGCCTAAAAAAGGGCGAGGTCGAGCAGCACCGTTAAAGGAGCTAGGCAATCATCCAGTGGCTGGAGATCCAATCAATATTATGAATGGGCCCTATGGACCATATGTAAAGTGCGGAAAGGTAAATGCCTCGTTGCCTGAAGGCGTAAAGCCTGAAGATTTTAATCTTGAACAGGCAATAGCTTTGCTGGCTGATAAGATTGGCACTGAACAGAAATCAGGCAAGAAAACTGTTGCAGGGAAAACGAAGCCCAAAACAAAAGATAAAACAAAATCTAAAAAAGCCGTGCCGGCCCATGAAGAGGCTTCGGTTGTCGCAAAAACCGTAAAGACAGCAGCAAAACAGGTTGCCAAAGCGGGAGCTAAAGCTCCGGCAAAGGTAACGGAAAAAGCGGCCGCTAAAGCCAAGCTAGGCCTTAAGAAACCCCCGGAAGGCCGTCGGACAGCCGGCTAAGTCGTTGATACAACTAGAAAAAAACTGACTCTTGCGAAAATCCATAGAATATGAGACATTGCGTTAAATATTGGAATGGACTTATGAATTCAGGAAAGCGACCAAATATTTTAGTAAAGCAAAGTCATATGATTTTGCCGCCAAGCTTGGGTGCAACTCAGCTTGAAATTGGTCTTGAGCGAAACAAAGAGGCCGACCGAAATTATCATCTTGGTGGCCGTAGTTTTTATTTCTTTGATTTCGACGACAACGTCGCATTTTTAACAACGCCGATTATTCTTTTTCACAAGTCCACAGCAAAAGAATTAAAAATTTCAAGCAGCGAGTGGGCGCAGCAGCAGCACCGGATTGGCAAAGAAGGTCCCTTTGGTGACTATCAAATCCGGTGGGATGATTTTGGAAGTTTTAAGTGCTTCCGTGATCATGATGAGACCGAGTTAAAAAGACTTGGTTTGAAAAAGCAGATTTTCTTGGCTGATGTTGGCAATGCCTTAGGCTTTTCGGATTTGCAATGGAAGGGGCCGTCGTGGTCTTGTTTTTACCATGCGACCTTCAACCAGCGGCCGATCAGTGTGATCACTGCCCGTGGCCATGCGCCAGAAACTATAGCAGCCGGCATAGAACTGCTAGTCGATACTGCGCACCTGCCGGCACGGCCAAATTATTTGAGCATTTTTCCGGTCAGTCATCCGCCGACTCGATTGAGTTTGGGTGATCTGGATCTTACTCAATCGGTGGCTGAATTGAAGCAAAGTGCAATTCGAGCTTCTGTTGAGATGGCCATTGAGACCTATGGCTACAGCCCGCATCATCGCTTCGGTATGTCGGATGACGACCCCAAAAATATTCAGCTTATTTTTGAAGAAATGGTCAGGCTGAAGAACCAATACCCCGAGATGAGCTTTTTTCTTATTGAGACTCAGCGTGGTGAATTTATAAAGCACGAAATCACAACTAGTGGTTTGAAAGACACGGTGATTGAGCCCGCTGAAAATCAGATCCGTCTTTTTTAGACCTTGGTCCTGAACGTTAGTAAACGCAATTAAATGTCCTGCTGAACAAAGAATTCTGTGCCGGATTTGCAGAGAACCGGTATTCTTAAGTCATTGCAAAAGGACGGTTATGAAAACGGCAATGATTTCCATTTTACTATTGGCTTCTTTGGTAGGAATTAACTATTCATCAGCGAAAGCTCTGTCGCGGCCGGCAGCGGCGGACTCTGACGACCTTCAATGTGCCCACGTTAGTATTATCGCACAGGCATTTTTGGGTGGGCATGTTAAGTACACCAGGACTGAGCCTCCGCCACAGGAGCGATTCACCGAGCAATATTTGAAGCGCATGGATCCTAGCAAAATCTATTTGGTTAAGGATGATATTAAAGAAATTCAGCTAAAAACGGCAAAGCAGTGGGAAAGAATATTGGCCCAAGATTGCAAATTTTTAGACGATATTCAAAAAATATTGGTTGTTAGAGTCAAAGAGCGAGCTGAATTTGCTAAAAAGTTTTTAGGAAAAGATTATAAATTTGACGCCAAGGTCGAGTTTTCATTCGATCCGGATAAAAAACCATATCCGGCGACAAAAAAAGAAGCCGAAGATTTTCTAAAAAAGTATATCCATTTTCAAATATCTAACTATTTAGCATCGGATATGAAATTAGACGAAGCCAAGGCCAGCGTGACTAAGTTTTGGGATCGCTCTGTGAAGAGACTTTCCGAAATGAAGCAAGATGATATCAAAGCCGGGTATTTGGATTCATACGCGCGTTCATTGGATCCGCATTCTTCATTCTTTTCGAAAGATGTATTTGAAGACTTTGAAATTCAAATGCGCCTTTCGCTTGAGGGAATCGGAGCAACGCTTTCGAACCAAGATGGAATGACTGTCGTTGAAGCGCTGGTTCCAGGTGGATCGGCAGCCAGATCGGGTCAGATTCAACCACAGGATAAAATTATTGCGGTTGCCCAGGGGGAAAAGGGTGAACCTGAAAATGTAATTGATATGGACCTGCGGGATGTGGTGAAAAAAATTCGCGGGGCGAAGGGAACGACCGTTCGTCTGTCTATTCTTCGCAAAAAGGGGGATGGAAAAGAGCGAGTTGAGGCGATTCTTATTCGCGACAAAATAAATCTTGAGGACGAAGCAGCGTCAATTACTTATTTAGATAAGGACGTCGGTGGAGCGAGAAGAAAGATTGGGGTACTTAATCTTCCTTCATTTTATGCAGATTCAAAAGAAAGTCGGTCGGCCGCTTCTGATTTGAAAAAGTTAATCACGCAGGCAAAAGAGAATAAAGTAGAAGGTCTGGTCTTGGATTTAGCGAACAATGGCGGCGGTAGCTTGGATGATGCAGTTAAAATTGCAGGTCTGTTTTTTCAAACAGGAGCGGTGGTTAAGCAATCAGCTAGGGATGGCGCAAAAGGGGAGCAAGCACTTAAAGATCGTGATTCTGCGGTTGATTGGCCAGGTCCTTTGGTTGTATTGACCTCGCGGATCTCTGCCAGTGCTTCCGAGATCGTTGCTGGAACTTTGAAAGACTACAAACGGGCTGTGATTCTTGGGAACGATCATACGTTTGGCAAGGGCAGCGTGCAATCGGTCATGCCGGTACCGAATAATCTTGGTGCAATCAAGGTGACGGTAGGAATGTTTTTTACGGCCGGTGGCAACTCAACTCAGCACCGTGGTGTTGATTCTGATGTGCGTATCCCAGGTCCATATGAAAACGATGAGGTCGGCGAAAAGAATCTTGATTACTCGCTACCGCCAAAAACAATTGACGCTTTTTTATCACCTGATGCCTATGTTAAAGATGGACCTGGTGCTTGGAAAGCCATTGAGACCGATTGGCTGAAAACGTTGACCGCTCGTTCAAAAGAGCGGGTTGATAAGGATGATGAGTTCAAGAAAATTCTTGAAGAGATTAAAAAGACAAAATCCAAAGGCAAGATCATCAAATTGAGCGATATCGTCAAAGATAAGGACTCAAAAGAGAAAAAGGAAAAGGCTCGGGCGGCAAAGAATGCGACCAAAGAGGAAAAAGAGAAGGAATACTTAAAGCGTCCGGATGTTATAGAGGCCACAAACGTATTGGCAGATTTGATGGTTCTAGAGTCAGGTAAATCGGTCACTGCAAAGTAGATTTTACGCGCAGTTCCGGTACGGTATTTTGCGGCGATTTTCGGTGCATTGTTACTAGAATCTTGTAGAAAAAGAGGGCTCTAGGGGTGCACCAATGGTTTCCAAAAAAGCTTCTAAATTGGGTTCTTCGTTAAAGGCCCTGCCAAAAGGGTTATTGCTTCAAATGCATGACCTGATGGTTAAGTCCCGAGTTCTTGAAGAGCGTCTAATAAAAATTTATAAAACGGGTGATGCGTACTTCTGGATCGGTGGCCCTGGGGAAGAGGCTTGGGGTGTCCCCTTGGGCCTGTTGGTTAATATCGGTCAGGGCCCGAAGTATGATTACCTTCATTTGCACTACAGATGCACGCCAACCCTTGTTGCGATGGGGTTGCCAATGATCGACGCGATTCGTCTGATAATGAATCGGTCGACGGATCCAAGCACGGGCGGACGAAATTTCTCAAATCATTATTGCTATCCTAAAATGAATGTGACCCCGGTTTCTTCGCCCATAGAGGTTCAATATGGTTTTGCTTTAGGCACGGCTCATATTCAGAAAAAACAAAAGAGTAAGGGCATCAGTATCGTAACTGGCGGGGATGCCGGAACCGCCGAGGGCGACTTTGCCAGCTGTTTGATTTGGTCGTCGCGTAAAAACTCTGAATTACCCCTTTTAATTACCGTGCAAAATAATCAATGGGGAATCTCGACTTCTTTTGATGGGCAGCACGGAGAAACTCAAATCGCTGATCGGGCAAAGGCTTTTAATATTCGTTCTCGGGTGATCAATGCGAATGATCCGATCGAAAGTTACTTGGCGGTCAAAGAAGAAATGGAATATATCCGTAAGACGGGAAAACCTTCGTTTATCGAGGCCAAGCTTTCTCGACTTTATGGCCACTCTTCTGCCAGCGGGGCAAATTTCATCTCTTCCGAAGCTGATTGTCTTCGGGTCTTTGAGCAGAGGCTGCTAAGCGAGGGATTTCTTTCCGAAGCCAAAGTGAAAAATATTTGGAAAAAATATGAAACCGAAGGTCTAGAAGCTCAGCAGCAAGTTCGCTCTGAACCCGTGCCGACTCGTGAGTCGATCTGGGACCATGTTTATGCAAATAATGAAAATGCAGACTGGCGGAAATTCTAATGGCAAATATGGCTCAAGCTATTCGTATGGCCCTTCATGTTGGCGAAACTCAATTGGGAGTTACCGATATCTTCGGCCAAGATGTCGGTGCCCCATTGGGCGGAGTTTTTACTGCAACCCAAGGCTTAAAAAATAGTTGGAATACCCCATTAGACGAGCGTGGAATTATCAGCATGGCTATCGGTATCGGCATGACAGGCAATCGTTGTGTGGCCGAAATCCAGTTTTGTGATTACATTTTCAATACCATTGATTTGCTGAAAATTGCGGGCAATACACATTGGGTTTCTAATGGAAACTACAGCTGCCCAATTGTTGTGATGACACCTGTGGGCGCTGGGATTCGTGGCTCGGTCTACCATTCCCATTCTTTTGACGCTTGGGCGTCGCGCTTGGCGGGTTGGAAAGTGGTTATGCCCTCTAACCCGTTGGATGCCTACGGACTTTTGATTTCAGCGATTAAGGATCCAAATCCTGTTATTTTTCTGAAGCCAAAGGCCTTGATGCGAGTGCGCGGAGATGAACTAATTCCCGGTGAGCCTGAAGATGAAAAAGAACTCAAGGCAATGATTGATGCGCCAATCGGAGATCGTTCCAAATGGTCAGCGAAATGGCCGCGATTAAATGAATTTGAAATTCCAATTGGCCAAGGAAAAGTAACAAGAACGGGAACTCAAATCACGGTTGTTTCCTACGGGCGACATTTACTATTGTGCAATCAGGTCGCCGACAAAATCGCCGCAACCGGTATTCAAGTTGAAGTCATTGATCTGCGCTCTATTTACCCCTACGATTGGCCGTTGATTCAGGCTTCGGTGAAGAAAACGGGGCGGGTGCTTTTTGTCAATGAAGATACTGAAGTCACTAATTTTGGAGAACACTTGGCCTATCGATGTACGAAAGAACTTTTCTATTATTTATTTGCACCACCGAGAGTGCTAGCAGGTCAGCAGCTGCCTGGAATTGGCTTACATCCAAACCTAGAAGAGGCTTCCGTGCCGCAAGCTACAGACATCGAGGCTACCATCCTTGAGATTCTAGCAGAAGTACCATAAAAATGACTGCAACAATCACCCGCCGTCGGGTTCATAAAATTAGCGATAAAAAAGATTTTGATAAATATGATCTTTATCGCCGCAGCGTGCAGTCCCCAGATACGGACGTCTGTTTTTTGCGCAAGGTTTATCGTGATCTGAAAAAGAAAGATCCTCGTATTTTTCGCGAGGACTTTTGCGGGACCTTTGCTTTGTCCTGTGAGTGGGTTAGGTTAAGTCCGAAATTTCAAGCTATTGGCGTGGATCTTGATCCAGAACCCTTGGAATACGGACGCAGTCATAACCTGAGTAAATTGAGTGAAAAGCAACAGCAACGAATTCAACTTTTTGAAGGAAATGTACTTGCCGAAAAATTAGCGTCTGCGGATATCTCCGTAGCTATGAATTTTTCTTATTTTATTTTTCAAAATCGAAAGATAATGAAGGAATATTTTTTAAATGTTCTTCGATCTGTAAAAAAAGACGGAATTTTTGTAATTGATATTTTTGGTGGTAGTCTTTGCCATGATGAGAATGAAGAAAAGGCAAGTCATCGGAAGTTCACATACTATTGGCAGCAGGAGAACTTTGACCCTGTCACAAATCGCGCTAAGTTTCATATTCACTATCGATTGCACGGCCAGGCCAAGAAAGAGCGCGTTTTTTCCTATGACTGGCGGATGTGGACGATTCCTGAGTTACGCGAGATTCTTGAGGAAGTAGGGTTTAAACGAACCCACGTTTATTGGGAGGGGACAACCCGCAAAGGTGAAGGCGACGGCGTCTTTACCCGGACTGAAAAAGGCGAGGCCTGCCAGGCATGGATTGCCTATATCGTCGCAGAAAAATAGCTTAGACCAAAGAAGTAACTCAGCAAGCTGAACCAGTGAGCTGAACCAGCAATGAACTCCGAAAAGCGCAATTCTGCAGCGGCTTTTGCTGTGCTGAGTTCCAGTTTGGAAAAAATTATAAAACGGTGAATCGGTGTGACGGGGTGGACCTATTTGGGGTACTTCCTGATCCTTAAATTTGGGAGAACTTGTGATACGCTGGCTATTTATTTTTGTCTTCTCTGTATTTTTTTGTCTGGGTTGCGCAAAGTCGGACTCTAAGCAGCCGATTCAGGAGCCTGCTCGCAAGCCCACGGAGGATCCTGCTGACCAGGGCAATTATTGCGCCCCGGCTGAGCTCAAGGAATTTGGAATAATCGGTGGGCGAACAGTTGCAGGGGGCGCCCGTTTAGCCCGCGGAATGGTTATTCTTTTTCAGCGAGTCATTGAGCAAGGTGAGGAAAAACAGCGAATCTGTTCTGGGATTTTGGTTGATTCGAATATCGTGCTAACGGCCGCCCACTGCGTGCATGGTGCTGCGCCCTCAGATTTAAGGGTCGCTTTTTCTGCGCAACCAATTTGCGACTTTAAAAATAACGAACAAATGGATCTTTATTCGGCCAGTAGGGTTATCGCTCATAAGTCTTTTGATCCGGTATTAATGATAAATGATGTGGCTTTGGTTCAACTTTCCATAGCTGCCCCGGTAGGAAGCTTGCCACTAGTTGTATCGATTTCCGAAAAGCTCAAAACCTCTGATGAGGTAATTTTAGCAGGCTTTGGAAAAACAAAGGGGTATTCTGCGGATGAACCTGCGGAGGTTCATCGGTTGCGTATCGCGCGTGTTAAATCAGGAATTGCTGCAGATATAATCGAAAAGGTAAGCCAGGTATCCAAGTTTAGCGTTTCTGAGCTTAGCAACCAACCAGGAAATTCGCGTTTATTCTTTGATCAAAGAGACGGTGAGTCTGCCTGTGCTGGCGATTCAGGGGGGCCTGCCTTGCTTCGTCGCGATGGTCTATTGAGTGTCATCGGAGTGGCCTCTTTTGTTTTTGACTCTACTCAAATCGAAAGTTGTAAGTTCGCCATTGCTTACACCAATCTTTCATTTTTTAACGACTGGCTACGTACTTCGTATCTTCAGCTTGCAAATGAAAGCTCAGAAAGAAAGAAGTCTCTGTTTTTAGATTAGAAAATTATTTTTAGCTACTTTGCGATTTGTTTTGTAAGTTCAGACATTGTCATAAGCGCCCGCATATTTAGGCCAATTTGCTCTAGCTTGGGTTCCATGCCGTTTCCACGGTGGATAACACAAAGCACGGTGTCTATTTGAGCGCCAATGGCCCTTAGATCGGTTGCAGATAGAATCACTTGGCCTCCGGTCGTAATCACATCTTCAATCATGCAAACTCGTTTGCCGGCAACAGAAGCACCTTCAGCCAAAAGACAAGTGCCGTAGTCTTTGGCGTGTTTGCGAACGAAAGAGCAGGGTAGTCCAGTTTCAAGACTTAAAGCTGTCGCGAGGGGGATTCCTCCCATTTCAAGTCCCGCAAGAACTTCGGTTTCTTTGGGAATGAGCGCCTTCATTTGTATTGCAATTTCACGCAAAAGTTCAGGCCGAGCCTCGAATCGATATTTATCAAAATACTCATGCGAAGTCGTTCCAGAGCGCAGTTTGAAATGGCCCGTCAGGTGTGACACTTTGTAAATTTCGTGAGCAAGTTCTGACTTTGTCATTGATTCCCCTTTTGTCACCATGACTACGGCATAGATTGTGCTTTGAAATATGCAATCAGGGAGACTGATCAAG
>CALQIT020000027.1 GCA_943330705.2 Streptomyces griseus | reverse complement strand
TGAACCCAGACATTGTTCATGCGGCAGATGATGCCTATCATATCCAAAGCTTTTCCAGCGAAGATCTTGAAAAAAATATTTTGCGTCAAATCTGGTTTTGGAACTGGCCCGCGAAACCCAAAAATTCCGACTGAAGAAATGGAAATTGCCTATGCGTTTATCTTGGCTGTTGCAATTTGCTTTATTTATAGTCTTGCAACCATTGCCAGCCTTTGCTTGGAAGCTTGTGAAAATGACCGCCGACTCTCGAGTTCGATTTCAAGATGGCTTCAAACAAATGGACTTGAAAATTGGGGATGAGCTGCCCCGCCAGGGTTATCTTTTGCTGGGATCTAAATCACGGGCCTTGTTCGCCGAAGGGGCCTCGCAAATTTGGATTGGTGCAAATTCCATAATCAATGTTTCAAAGCTCAAAAACCAGACTGAGATTAAAATAAATTATGGACAATTACGAGTCCAAATCGAAAAGGAAGAAGCGGGAAAATATCATTTTAGCACCAAGACAGCCGTCGCAGGAGTGCGTGGGACAGAGTTCTTTTTGCAAGCTCAAGGTCCGCAGCAAAATATTTGTGTCATCGAAGGGCAAGTCGATGCCGAAGTTAGTAAATCAGATCCTGACGTCAGGGCAGCAACCGCGACGTCCTCTGATTTTTTAAACTTTCAAGTGCCAGCAGGCTTTGGAGTTTCAAAATCCAGCGAGGGACTTTGGATCAAAGCCCCGAACCAAGCAAAAAATGTCTTGCGCTGGATGGATGAGACCTCCGTCGACAAACAAAGTGGCTATTTTCAAGCCTATGCAAGTAGTAAGTCTGGATCACGTGCGGATTTATTCTACTGTGCAAATCAGGAAGATAAATTTCGTGACTGTTTTCGTGGCCATATCTATCCCCACTTCGAAGGCCAATTGGGCGCCTTTGAATATCGGATTCGTCCGCGTTTATCGTGGGTGGCCTCAAGCTTGAACGAGCCGCTGGATAATGATCCCCTGCTTTCAAGCTACCAGCGTGCAACCTTAGCACCTGCTGATATTAATTTTGGTTTTGATCGGTCTTTTGGACGCTTGCGGGGCGGATATTTCCAGGTCGATTCCCTTGAACCCCTGCTTCTTAGTTATGGAAGATTTTCTACGCGACCGCAAACTCATTTGGGAACTCAATTTAGCACAATGGATGATCGCCTTAAAGTAACACTAACCAAGGGACAACCTTCAAGCTACGCGCTGGACGGACATTCCCCTCTTAGTCTGCATCTGCTAGAGGTTCGCAATCTTGTCGCTGGGCAAATTGCTGAGGTGAGTGCCTATCTGATTCATTTCGATAGCCCCTTGGAAAGCGATCAATTCGCTGGTTTGATTGGCGAAGCTCGTAACGGAACTTTTGAGGTTTCGGGATCGCTTGCGGCCTCTAAAAATGATAATTTGTTTCGCATTTTTCTTGGTCAGTATTTAACGGCTTTTTGGCGAATCAGCTACCAATTGCAAAGAGCTGGGCCGCAACTGGCATCGCCGGCAACGGCCAGCTATCAAATGGGTCATTATTTTACCGGCAGCTTTAGCAACATCGAACAACATTGGCTGATGCTGGATCATCGCTTCAATGAAGATCTCAGCAGCCAATTCGGATTTATCCGCAGCCATCAAAACTCGACAACTGGGCGCCGAATATGGAACCCGGGAAATGAGCAATGGATTGCCGACGAAGCCTTCTTTTCGACTCAGTGGACACTCAATAGCGGAGGATTTATAAAAGCAGTTGCCTATTACGTGACCCCCCATGGACTGGCTGCCAGTGCGGCACAAATCACGGGGTTGCAATTCTTTACGGGTCTTGATTTCTAGTGCGGGTCATAAATCCCATCTCAGGCGTTTGGAAATAACAAATGAAAAAATGGGATTGAATTCGCAATAACAGGGTTGCGCCTAGTGGCCGTTTACCGACGAGGCTCGCTTCATTTCTTCTTCTGCAGATTGCCGAATACCCTTTGCGCCAAAGTCAGATTTTGTGAACGGCATTTTGGCCGGTATCTGCAGCTTTTCCGTGTGTTTTCCGGCGTGTTTTGCGGTGGGTTTTGCGGTGGGTTCTTCTTTTGAACTTACTTCTTTTGAACTTACTTCTTTTAAACTGATTTCTTTAATGGCGGTTTCTTTAATGGCGACTGATTTAGTACTGATCTCTTTGCTTGGAACCTCTGTGCGATTGGCGATAGGTTCCTTGGGCTTACCCTTTTTTACTTTGCCAGCGATTTGAATTGCTGCTCTGGCTGCGAACATTTTTTCATAGCGAGCTTTGAATCCAGCATCTTTATTTGAGAACTTTGGCAACGGCACGACAACTTCTTCGCCCACCACAAGGTCCTCGGCTTTCTTCATATGATTGGCGAAAACGATCTCGGTAAACTTATGACCATCACCGTAGTAAACTTGGGCTAAAAACCAGACTGTTTCATTTTGAGCGACCTTATGAATACTATCGGCAGCCGCCAGGGACGCGCAAAAGACAAAGGATCCTAGAATTAATAATAAAATTGATTTCATATTTCCCCCGGCACAATTTCATCGGACTTTGCTTTGCGAAAATAAAGACCAAATTCGATTTAAGATTTGGCAAAACTATTCGGCAAAATCAAAAGTCTCAGATCAGTACGGGCGGAAACCCGGGGCCCATTGACCACTAGCGCAATTATATTATTTTTAAATTTATTTTCGAACGTAAAAGCCGAACCGGTTAAATAGCTCCTTCATCTGTACCCCCATAAAACCCAAGATATCAATCTCGGTACGAGCTCCATTTTTAGGATCCTCAAACAAGAGCTTTCCAGAAGACAACTCGCCAATACGAACCCCGGCAACAGTGCCGGTCGGCGTGATCAGCTCGTCCTTTGTCGGCTGAGAAAGCACTTTCGTACTGCAGCCGGTGTCAACTTTGGCAAATTTCGTCATTGCGTTTTTGAGGCCATCCTTTAGACCTTTTTCGGTCAGCGTAAACAGCGGTGTTTGTTTATAGAAATCAAAGCCCGCATCGAAATAGGGGGTCGTTATATCTGCTTGAATTCCACTCCGCTTGAAGTTCCGATGCCTTTGGCGCACAGGCCACCGCAATAGCTGATAGAAAAATAGGAAACCAGACTTTTAAAGTTGATGGACAATTCGGAATTCTCATTGGGGACCTCGAATTTCACTTTACAAGCGATTGCCACCTCGCCAAACTACCAAAGCGAGTCCACTTGGGCTCACGGCGACACTGCTAAATTAAATGCTAAATGCTAAACGTAGGAGCTCAATCGATGGACAAAAAAAAAGTAGTTACGGCCCTTAATACTATCCTTGAAAACGAATTGGCTGGCGTCGTTCGCTACACACACTATTCTTTGATGGTTTATGGCTACAATCGAATCCCAATTATCAGTTGGCTCAGGGCCCAAGCGACCGAGTCTTTGACCCATGCGAACCAAGCTGGCGAACATATTACGACCCTGGGCGGACATCCCTCTTTAAAAATCAGTTCACTGCTTGAGACTCACAAGCATTCAATCGAAGACATTCTTAAAGAAAGCCTGGATCACGAGTCACATCAATTGGACAACTACCACTTGTTATTGAAACTAACCGAGGGCAAATCAGTTTATCTTGAAGAATATGCCCGAGCAATGATTTGCGAAGAAGAAGACCACATTTCTGAAGTCGAGAAAATGCTGCGCAAGTCGAAATAAGCCACCGCAACCAGAGCCGCAAAAAAATCGACTAAAGAAATGTCCAAAGAAATTAGACCAAAAAAATACAAAGACAGAGCGTGAAATGTCGAGCGAGAATAAAAACCCCATCGCGAATGCAACTAAGAATAATAGCCCTGGGAAACCAGCGGCTGAAGCTAACAACTTTCTGAAACAGATTATTGACAAAGATATTGCCAGCAACAAACACGCCGGGAAAGTCGTAACCCGCTTCCCGCCCGAGCCCAATGGTTATCTTCACATCGGCCATGCCAAAGCCATATGTGTAAATTTTGGATTGGCCCAGGAATACGGCGGGCGCTGTCATCTGCGTTTTGACGATACCAATCCTGAAACCGAGGAAGTTGAATACACAACTTCTATCCAAGAGGACGTCAAGTGGTTGGGCTTTGATTGGGGCCAAAATCTTTTTTATGCCTCTGACTATTTTGAACAGATTTACAATTGGGCTGAAGGACTTATCAAAGAGCAAAAAGCCTATGTCTGTAGCCTGAGCGAAGATGATTTACGTCGCTACCGCGGTGACTTCACAAATCCGGGAAAAGACAGCCCCTATCGCAGCCGATCCGCGGATGAAAATCTAGAACTTTTTCGCCGGATGCGAGCTGGCGATTTTGCCGAAGGGGAACATGTCCTGCGCGCCAAAATCGATATGAAATCAGCAAATATGAACTTGCGCGACCCGCTACTTTACCGCATTCGCAAAACCGCCCATCACCGCACCGGAAATAAGTGGATGATTTATCCGATGTATGATTTTGCCCACCCCTTGTCCGATGCCATCGAACACATTACCCACTCGATTTGCACCCTCGAGTTCCAAGACCACCGGCCTTTTTATGACTGGTGCACTGAAAATGTCCCGGTTCCCGCAAAACCACATCAATATGAATTTGCCCGTTTAAACCTGACCTATTTGGTGATGAGCAAACGTAAACTTTTGCAATTGGTTAAAGAAAAGTTGGTCTCTGGCTGGAACGATCCGCGAATGCCAACGATTTCGGGTTTGCGCCGGCGTGGCTATCCAGCCCAAGCCATTCGTAATTTCGCGAAGCGCATCGGTGTGGCTAAAGCTGAAAGCCTTATTGACATTGAAATTCTAGAAAGCTGTGCCCGCGATGAACTTGATGAGATCTCACACCGGACAATGGCTGTCCTGCGCCCTTTAAAGGTCGTTATCGAAAATCTAGTCGATTCACATCAAGAAGAACTTCAACCTTCGGTGCATCCAAAGAAACCGGAACTGGGAAAACGAAAAATTTATTTCAGTAAAGAAATTTATATTGATGAGTCTGACTTTATGGAGAACCCGGATTCTGATTTTTTTCGCCTCGGGCCTGGAAAAGAAGTCCGCTTGCGCAACGCTTACGTGATTCAATGCAAGGACGTAAAAAAAGATTCCTCGGGCAAGGTTATCGAGCTGATCTGCACCTATGATCCGATCACCTTGGGCGGAAAGCCTCCCGCAGATGGACGCAAAGTAAAAGGCATTATCCATTGGGTTTCTGCCCGTCATTGTATTTCAGCGGACGTAAACCTGTATGGCCGCCTATTTAACGTTGCAAATCCCGATACGGCGCCCGAAGGACTGGATTTTAAAAGCAATTTAAATCCAAATTCTTTGACTGTCTTAAAAAACGTGAAGCTCGAGCCCAGCTTGCAAGAAGCCACCTTAGCAAACCGCTATCAATTCGAGCGAGTCGGCTATTTTTGCCTGGATAGCAAGGATTCCAAACCTGAAGCCTTGGTCTTTAACATGATCGTGGATTTGACCACCCATAAATAAAAGTTGTGCCCGCTTAAAGTGAACTACTTAAAGTGAACACCTTAGAGTGAACTGCTTAGCCTGAGCTGGTTAACCTGTCGTGTGACAATTAGCGCGGGCTGCTGCGAACAAAGTCGGCGACAAAATCATTTATCGGCTGATTGCGAATCTGCTCGGGTGTCCCAACCTGAATGATTTTTCCGTCACGCATGATGACCATGCGATCACTCATGGTTGTGGCTTCAATTTGGTCGTGGGTCACATAAACCACGGTCAGTTTCAACTTCTGCTGGATCGCACGAATATCAAAGCGCATTTTTTCGCGAAGTTTGGCATCTAGATTAGAAAGGGGCTCGTCCAGCAGTAGAACCCGCGGCTGCATCACAAGACCACGGGCTAAAGCGACCCGCTGCTGCTGCCCGCCACTGAGTTGGCTTGGCATTCGCAAAGCTAAGCCAGCTAACTCGACGGTATCAATGATCGCTTGAACACGATCGCTGATCTCTAGTTTGGGTCGGCCGGCGATCTTTAACGGATAGGCAATATTCTCAAATACATTCATATGGGGCCAGACGGCATAAGATTGAAAAACCATTCCCACCCGACGTTTTTCGGGCGGGACGAAAATATTATTTTCTGGCTCAGAGACCACAACCCCATCAATCGAGATCCGACCCCCTGTATTTTGCTCAAGCCCCGCAAGCATGCGCAGCGAAGTCGTCTTACCACAACCAGAAGGACCAAGAAATGAGACAAATTCACCCTGCTCAATAGTTAAATTTAAATTATCGACAACCGGACTTTGCTGATTAGAGTTTTTCGTTTTGCTATTTTCCTTAGGAAAAACTTTAGTCACCTGTTGGAATTCGATGTAACTCATAATCCGTACTTTCCGCGCGATACGCGCTTGACCAAGAAATTTATTGCAATCACTGCGGCAATCACGATGACCGCCAAAACCGAGGCCCCTCCGCCGCTGGCATCAGCGTATTCCTGCAACTGAAAAATAACCGTGCCGATGGTTTCAAGTCCCGGCCCAGTTAGTAAAACAGTCATTGTCAACTCACTCATCACCGGCATAAAAACCAAAAACCAACCGGCAACCAATGCCGGCCGCAAAAGTGGTAACCAAATATGCAGCATCACCTGAAGCCAAGAAGCGCCACTGACCCGTGCTGCTTCAGCCAGGACCTCATCGATTTGTCGATAGGCATCGCTGGTCGTCTTAACTGCAAAGCTTAAATATTTTACGACATACGCAATCAGGATGAGCACTGCCGTATTATAAAGCGAGGGAAAGATTCCCATAAACGAGCCACTAAAAGTGATAATCAAGGCCAGCGCCACGACGGTTCCGGGTGTGGCATAAGGAAGCGACGCAAAAATATCCAGAAGCCCCCGCCCCGGCACTGTTGTTTTGACTTGGATATATGAGACCAAAAGACCGACAAGCACGGCCAGGCTAGCAGCCCCAGCACTGAGCGAAAGGCTGTTTGCCATTGCCCGACCGACTTCATCGACCTCGAACAGAACCCGGTGCCAATTGGAAAAAGTAAGGTTGGAAAAACTGAGCTCACCCTGAATGTGACTTAGTGATGACAGTAAAATTCCCGAGACCGGCAAAAGGAAAACCACCGCAAAAAATGCGCTTAGCAAAAGCAACAAAGGGGTTCGCCAGTGCCCTAAAGAAAATACTGAGGGCCGCGCAGTCTTCCCCCCAACTGTTTGCAGTCGCTGATTGCGAACAAGCACCTGCGACAGAAAAAGCGCAAGCAAGGCAGTGATCATCAGCGCCGAGGACAACGCCCCAGCCTTTAGCAATCCCGACATCGAACCCATTTTTTGAAAAGTATAAATCTGAGTCGTCATCAAATATAATCGCGCGGGACTGCCTATCAACGCGGGGACTCCAAAGCTTGCAGCTGAGGCCAAAAACACCAGTAGCCCACCACTGATTATCGCCGGCCGCATCAAGGGTAGCGAAATATCCCTAAAAACCTGCAATGGGGAAGCGCCTGATAGGCGCGCGGCTTCCTCTAAAGATGAATCCATTCGGTCCAAAGAAGACAAAGTTGTCATTAGAATAAAGGTGTAAAGAAAACTGGTTTCAACAAAGACCAACCCGGCCATCGAGTAAATATTAAAAACATTTTCAGCGAAAAATTTATTAAGCAGCCCTGTCGTCGGATTTGCTAAAAAAATCCAAGCAATCGCTCCAACATAAGGGGGAATGGCAAAAGGAAGACTCAGCCATGAGCGAAACCGCCCAGCCCACGGAAGATCACTGCGGGTCAATAGCCAAGCCATAGGAACCCCGACAAGCAAACAACCTGCAGCCACCAAGCTGCTGACAACTATCGTATTGCCAATGGCCTGCAGGGTTGCCGCTGAAGCAAAAGCGTCGCGAAAGGCCGCAAAGCTAAACTGCCCATCGGTCCCCGAGAATAGAATTTTCTCAAACAAACTTATAAACGGAACAACACAAAAGATAAACAGCGCCAGCGCGGCAATGGCCAGAATCAAAAACTGAAAATTCAAATTATCTTTAATTCTTTTAAGCAATGTTTTCCAGGTGGTTACCAGCTCCCTTTATTGAAGCATTATTTTTGCGAACTCTTCTTTAATTGATTCTCGGCTTTTCATAAACTCAGCGACTAGCTCAGGACTCCAATTGCGGGCCGATTTCATAATTTGTTGCAATGGCAAAGCCCCTTTTGGGTTAGCAATCCCAGGCACCACCGCATACATGAATGAATGAACCATGGCCTCTTGCCCTTCCGTTGCAAAAAACCAGTCCGCTATTGCCTCTGCAGGTTTGCGCGACCCTTCTTTTTTTGTAATGGCCAGAGTGTTACTTTGCAAAATAACGCCATCCTCGGGATAGACAACCTTGATTTTGGAATCCGAATCCTGAAGGCGAAGCGCATTTTCTAGCAGGACCCAACCCACTGGGCGTTCTTTGCTTTGGACGCGACGAAGAACCGAACTATTTCCACCTTCGGCGATGGTGTCATTGCGGCGTAGGCCCCGAAAGTAATCCCAACCGTAAGCCTTTTGCAAGAAAGCCACCGTCGTAAAATTGGTACCACTTGATAAGGGGCTACCGGTGGTAAATTTTCCCTTCCATTGGGGCTCTGTCATTTCTTTAAATGTTTTAGGGGCCTTGCCGGTCGAAATGACGTCCGAGTTGTAAATTAAAACCATGACCGGGAGGCTAACCGCCGAGTAAAAAGAATCTTTGCTTTTTATCATTTCGGGTACGGACTCAGATCCCTTGGCAGAATATTTATGCAGCTTTCCTTTTTGCCCCATCTCTTCAAACCAAAAACGATCGGAAAAAATTAGAATATCCGCCTTGGTTCCTCCGGCCAAGTCCTCGGCATTGACTTTGGCAGCGACTTCTTCTGAACCCGCTTGAAAAAAATTAACTTTGTACTGGGGAAAATTACTTTCAAGTTTTTTTTGAACTTCGGCCACGGTGTCTTTATATAGCGACGTATAAATCCACAGTTCAGGCTTGGCGTCCTTTTTCGTACAAGCCGTTGCAATCAGCGACAGCAATAGAACTAGAATCGACTTCGTCATTGGACAACTCCGGCCTTGGGTTTTAGGGCGCAACAAGGTCTGATTGCAATCCCGATGGGAGTCAAGATTTTTAGCCGTTGCTTTGGATAGCCCAAAAAAAAAGCAATGCCCTAGATTTTGGAAAATCCGCTTCGGAATTCTCTGACGCAGCCCAGGAATTCAGTATTTATTAGAGCAAAACAGAATACTAACTTGCGATGCGCCGCAACTTTTGGTGTGATTTTAAGCGCCGGGGGGTGTTGATGATACGTCAACTTTGGGGATGTCTGTTAAGTTTTTTCATCCTAAGCGTTCCATGGATTGCGAAGGCCTGGGGCCCGGTCGGCCACGGCGCTGTCGGTCTTATTGCGGAAAAAACCCTTAGTCCTCAAGTTCGAGCCATCGTTATCGATTTGTTGGCCGGGCAAGATTTTGCGCAAGCCGGTGTTTGGGCGGATACAATCAAAAATACTCCACCCTGGATTCACGGAAAACCATATCACTTTGCAGATATTCCACAGGGAACGAATTATTTCCAAAACTTGGCCACAATGAATTCCCAGCAACGAAGCCTAGGGGATGTGGTGCGTGGATTGAGCAAGGCGGAAGATATCTTGCGAAACCCAAAAACCAGTAAATTGGAAAAAACCTACGCCTTGAAATTTATGTTTCACTTTATCGGAGATCTGCATCAGCCAATGCATGTTGGTTATCCGACAGACAAAGGTGGAAATACCATTCCTGTCTCCTGGTTCGGTACTCCCGCAAACCTTCATGCTGTTTGGGATTCTTTAATTTTGACGACCTTTATTCAGCGCAGTCTCAAAATATTGACCCCTTCGGCGCAAGATTATTTGATCCTGCTGCGCCGACCGTCCCCTCAGGAAATCAATGCCTGGCAGAATTCCTACATAATGACCTGGCTGAATGAGTCCCTAGCCTTGCGAGTTCCGGCCTATGCGGGAGATGCAAACGAAAGCGAAACCTACTATCAACAAAGTATCGCCGCCGCCAATGAACGCGTCTTGAAGGCCGGCATTCGATTGGGTGGATGGTTAACCAAAATCATTACCGGCCAACGCTCTGCTGAAGCCCTGAAGCTTCGTCAAGACCTGCAGACGGTTCTTGGCCCTGACAATGCAGATCAGATTATCTTGCAAGAGCTTGTGAACCCTAGCTTTCAAGAGTATTTAAAAAATCACTACAAAGATCCCTGCGCCGGCCATCAACACTAGTTGCCTTGAAGATGATTGGTCGCCAACCACTTTGTGACTTTCAGCAGCCATCAAAGATTGCAGTTTCTGTGAAAGCATCACTGCGAGTTGAAGGCTCCTTGATAATTTTAGACTACCTTGTCTGTGGCGATCTTGCACTGATCGACTTTGAGCAAAAACAACCCGCAGCACCCAACCCCATTCGCGGTCATAATCTATGGAAACAGACTTGCTTCGAAGCCTTCTGGGGTTTTCAAAATGATCCCCAATACTGGGAGCTCAATGTATCTGCAAATCGAAGCTGGAATGTTTACCACTTTTCCGACTATCGACAGACGATGAAAGAAGAACCGGCAATTCAAGCCATCGACTGCAAAATTATTATTCAGACGGCGACGGAATTTAACTTGCAGGTCTGCGTGCAGCTTCCGACAAATTCTAGAAAAAACAATCTGCTCGAATTTAACCTCTGTGCGGTATTGAAACCCTCGGCGGCTGAAGACAACTGCTACTTTGCAATTCAGCATGCGCCAAAAAAGCCAGATTTTCATTTTCGCTCGGCCTTTTTAAGCTATGATGAAAAGAAATGAAAGGACTATTGCTTGCAGTTTGGTATTGAAGTTTTACTTGCTGATTCAAACTTAAAAAAGCAGCTTAAGGGCCGGCGACTGTCTTTAGTTGCACATCCAGCCAGCGTTGATTCAAAGCTGCAGCATTCCATGGATCTTTTGGCTGCAGATCCTGAGCTGAAGTTGACCTCGGCTTTCGGCCCGCAGCACGGTATGCGCGGCGAAAAGCAATATAACATGGTCGAGACCCAAGACTATTTGGATCCACGGTATCAGATTCCAGTTTTTTCTTTGTATGGCAAAGTCCGACGACCAACTCCAGAAATGATGGACAGCTTTGATCTTGTGCTTTTCGATCTGCAAGATGTTGGCACCCGAATCTATACTTTTTTAACTACCCTTCGCTATATGCTGGAGGAATGCGCCCGCTTCAACAAAACGATCTGGGTACTTGATCGTCCCAATCCCGCAGGACGACCGATCGAAGGTCATTGCCTTCAGCCAGGCTGGGAAAGTTTTGTTGGCGCTGGTCCGCTGCCGATGCGCCATGGTTTAACTTTAGGCGAATGTGCCATTTGGCTCAAAAACCATCTGTCACTGAATGTGGATTTAAAAGTTGTATCGATGGCTGGCTATGACCCGCACCGTGGACCTGGATTTGGTTGGCCCAGTGAAAGTCACTCCTGGGTGAACCCATCGCCAAATGCCCCATCGTTAAATATGGCGCGCTGTTACCCAGGCACTGTGATGATTGAGGGCACAAATCTTTCCGAAGGCCGGGGAACAACCAAGGCCCTAGAAGTTTGTGGCGCCCCCGATCTCGATTTTCAAAAAATATTAAAATGGATGCACAAGACGGCCCCAACTTGGCTTGAAGGGGGCAGCCTTCGTCATTGCTATTTTCAGCCGACATTTTACAAATTCAATGCACAACTTTGCCAAGGTTTTCAATTTCACACAGACAACCAATCCTACCAACACCATCGCTTTCAACCCTACCGAACAGTCGCGTTAGCCTTCAAAGCCATTCGCAACCTGTACCCCGAATTTCAGCTGTGGCGGGACTTTCACTACGAATACGAAACTACAAAACTTGCCATCGACGTGATCAGCGGCGGCCCATTTCTGCGCCAGTGGGTGGACGACAATCAAGCAAAGTGCCAAGATTTCGATGCCGTCGTTATACCCGATGAAAAGAAATGGGCCCAAGAAACAGCCGCAATCCACATCTACTAAGACCAAGCTTTATTCTGCTTTTTTATTCTGCTTTTTTATTCTGAAATTTTTATTCTGAAATTTTTCAGGCCTGACCGGCTTATTTGATTCAGTTTCACGCCGTAAGATCCTCGCGGGATGGGTCATTCCAGCGACAGCCGTCGGGCTGATGTCAGCAAGGTATTTTCGAGTTAGGGCTGAGCGAATTGATCTTAACAAATCCCAAAGCGTCCCCGAGAATTTGTCTGTGATTTTTTTGAGCTGCAGTAAAAGTTGAAATAAAGCTCCACAGCCCAGCGTTTTTTATAAATATTAGCAATTGCTCGGGCGGTGATTTTTAAATCTGAGCAAACAAAATGAAAAATTTTTTGCGTCAACGGATCCCTATAAATCACGTGCCGAAGTTTAAGGTTTTTCTGCTGGCTTTCGGGGGCTGACGGCCGGTATGGACTATCGTACAGAACTCCGTTTTCACTTCCCACTCTCAATCGACATTCCAGACGACGTGGAGCTTTGCCGAAGCCTTGTTAGCTCCCAGGTTGAAAAGCCACGGACTCCTTTGTCGACGCCCCATTTTTTAACCAACGCTTCAGTCTTTTTCTGCCAATAAGGTTAAAAAGTGGCGCGCCCTTGTCGGATTTATTCATATTTTCGCTCCTCCGTTAGATTGCAATATATACGTTGCAATCTAACGGAGGATGCTGCAAAAGAAATTAACCGACCAAGAAGTGTATGTTTTGAGTAAATTTACGAATGACCCAAAGTCTCGCCAGGAGCAGGGCTGGTCGCAGCGCTCGAACAGATAGGATCTTACTAATGTGCTGAAACAGCTGCAAAATATGCCGGTCAGGCCTGGAAATTTTTATTCCGCTTTACTGACTTTGTAAGCAGCTTTATTCTGATTTTTCATTTTGCTTTGCGGGCGCCTGGCTCATACCGGCCTCGCCCTCGCCTACGGCATTTCTGGTCTCGACAGCCATTGAAGGTGCTGCGGCCATTGGCATCTGCCGCGATTGCTCGCGTAACGTCCGTAGCTCGGCCTGATGAATTGGACCGTCAAAGTCCAAGGCTTGGACCGTGGCCGACCCAAGAACCAAAGCTATTGCTGCGATCAGAGTTGCAAACTTCATAAGGCCTCCTGCTGTTTACCGAGCCAAAGGCTCGAGCTGTTTACCGAGCCAAAGGCTCGGGTCTGCTTGCCGAGCCCTTGGCTCGGGGTTGTGCGACTTCTTATTTGTATGACACTGACGTTTGTAAAAAAGGAAAATATTTAATTTACGGGTGGGGGAAAGGCTACCTTGAAAGGTACATATTTTGTCGCAATATCGGGTTTTGTTGTTGATCCCGACGCCCATGCTCCCCCGGTAACCTGTGCATAGTTATTTCGGCCCCAGCAATGTAGATCGCCAGACTTGAAAGCACACATATGCCGTCCGATCGGATCTGCACCCGCGGATTGCGATACACTCGCCACATCACCCGAAAACCCATAGACAAGCTGCGGAGTCCTCACCAAGGACAGGTTTGTCACACCAGTCTTCGGCACTTGAGTGCCGGTTTCTCCATTCGAATTATCTCCCCAACAAAACAGTGCGGAATCCTTATTCCGATAGCAACTGGTCGACGACGTTGCAAAAATATCCTTTGCATCAGTAATTCCAATAATACGAACAGGCGCAGAAGAAGAATTCGAAGAATCATTTCCAATGCTGTACTTACTATTGTTACCCCAGCAGTGCACATTCTCGGCGCCGTTGACTGCTTGGATGGCACAAGTGTGCTTGTGACCCACAGCGACCTTAGTAACGCCAAACCCCAAGCCAGAGACAGGAACCGGCAAAAAGATTTCAACACTTGTACTTCCGTTGCCCAGCTGGCCGTCACCATTTTTTCCCCAGCAATAAAGAGCTCCGTTTTGGATTGCGCAAGAATGTTGAAACCCGGCAGCAATCATTGTAACTCCTGAGGACAAACCCAATACTTGTCGTGGTCGAATTGCAATCGTCGGTTCAATACCAGCTTTTACGCTACCAAGTTCGCCATTAGTATTGTTGCCCCAACATTTTGCAGCACCATTATCGATGGCACAGAAATGGTAGGATCCAGCTGCAATCATCGTGACGTTAGAGCCCAGGTCTTTAACAAGGCCCGGTGCATAGCGGAAGGCTACCTTAGGAATAATCGTTGGTGAGCTGGCCTCGCCCAATTGCCCGTAACTGTTGTCGCCCCAACATTTCACTTTATTGTTATCAATGACACAGGTCCCGCGAACATTGGCAACAACTGCGGTTACGGAATCGTCCAATGTTGTAAGTTTGAAGGGCAGTGTGCGTGCAACAGGGGTTCCGTCACCCAATTGCCCATAGTTATTTCTGCCCCAGCAATACAATGAAGCGTTTTTGATGGCGCAAGTATGGTCCTCGCCGGCAGCAATCAGTTGATTCGTGCTTGCGGCCGTACCACTGCTTCCGATAGATATCGGCATCGATACCGAAGCGGTTGTGTTGACATCGAACTGTCCAAATCCCACTGTAAATATTTTTACAGACGGAGTATTGGCGTTCTGATTGTTTGCGATCAGGGTTGTGATACGAATTGTTTTGCTCATTTCGCCGGGAGCAAAAACAAGAATTCCTTCGTCACTGCGATAGTCGCTTCCGGCCACCGCACTTCCATCAAAGGTGCGGTACTGAAAGGTCAAGGTGCTCTCGCTTGCCGCTTCTAACGTTGCAGTTAAGACAGCCTCTTCGCCAGGCTTTATGGCAAGGCTTGAGGGAAGCGACAATAAAAATGGATCATCATAAATCGAAGCCGAACCCGCAGACGTCGGACTAGCCGTAACACTGGGTTTTCCGTTTTCCTCGTAGGTCTCAGATTTAGAACAATTTTGATAGGACAGAACAACAGCAGCAAGTGCCAAAATCGCGATAAAAAAAGAGACACTCTTGCGATTTTTCTTAGAATCACCCATCGCCCCCACCCCTTCATCAAAATAACACCTATTAACATATTAATACGAAACACCTGAGACAGTAAATATTCCGTATCAGAATGAGTCACCAAGGCAGCCCAAAGTCACAAGTCACAAGTCACAAGTCGCAAGTCGCTAACCCTAGCCCTTCGCCCTGCTGTCACCCCAAAAAGCTATTTACCGAGGGTAATTCCAAGCGAGGGCGAGGCTCCATTTTTTGAACCGGCCGCCGCATCAGTTTGCGCTTCTTGCAAACAGGCTTGGTATCCGAGGTCCCCGGATTTGAACTCTTTGCCCATTTTATTGATGCAGCCACTTGAAACCTGAACTGGCGTTTTGTTGTGCGAAGGATTTGTGTTCAATTTATCAAATTGATTCATGTCCATTGTTTGGAAGCCATCTTTGACCGGAATTTTCGCAGCGTCTTTTGCCGGTTCTTTGACCGGCTCTGCAGCCAGACAAAAAGATGGAACCAAATATATTAGAAATAGGATAGCTTTCATGCTGTCCTCCAAAACCTAAAGTTTGGCCTCACGCAAAGCGTGAACCAAAGACTCGGTAACTTTTTTTGCATCACCAAATACCAATGAACAATTGTTCATGTAAAACAGAGCGTTGTCGACGCCTGCATATCCGGCCTTCATTGAGCGTTTGTTGACAAAAATATTCTTTGCTTTGTAGGCATCCAAAATTGGCATCCCATAAAGTGGGCTGGCTTTGTTGGTCTTTGCGTCTGGATTCACGACATCATTGGCGCCAATAATAATCACAGCATCAGCCGTTGAAAATTCAGAATTGATATCTTCCATTTCAAAAACGCAATCGTAGGGAATTTCAGACTCGGCCAAAAGAACATTCATATGACCTGGCATTCGTCCTGCCACCGGATGAATGGCAAATTTGACTTCGATTTGCAGTTCGATCATGGCCTCGTACAATTCTTTGACCGCATGCTGAGCCTGAGCCACGGCCATTCCATAACCAGGAATGATGATCACCTTGGCGGAATTTGCCATGACAAAACCAACATCTTCGACAGAGGCTGACTTCACGCCTTTTCCTGCAGCCTGAGCTGTCGCTGATCCTTCAGCTGAGCCTGCAGCAGATTCGCCGCCAAAACCGCCGAGCATTACACTGAGAATCGAGCGATTCATGGCTTTGCACATAATATAAGAAAGAATCGAGCCACTTGCCCCAACCAGAGCACCCGTCGTAACCAGTAAATTATTACCCAGAGTAAATCCGGTGGCTGCAGCTGCCCACCCAGAATACGAGTTCAACATCGAGACAACAACAGGCATATCCGCCCCACCAATTGGCAAGACCAGCAGGAACCCCAAGGCCAAAGCCACGGCGGTCATCAGAAAAAAGAAGCTCATATCGCCATTGATCGCAAAAATAACCGCACAGCCAATCATGATTATCGCCAAAAAAATATTCAAAAAATGTTGGCCACGAAAAATCAATGGATTTGAACCCAAAATAGCCTGCAGTTTTGCGTAGGCGATCAACGAACCGGTAAAAGTAATGGCCCCGATAAAGCTACCGACGGATATTTCAATCATTAAAACAGGATCTAAACTGCCTGGTTGTGCATGGGACAAATAGGTTCCAAAGGCCACTAAAACTGCTGCCAAGCCGACAAAGCTGTGTAGAATCGCCACCAATTGCGGCATTGCGGTCATGGAAATCTTCATCGCGATCCCACTGCCAACCACCGCTCCTGCAATCAAGCCGGCAATAATCCAGGTATAACTTTTAACTTCCGGATGAAAAAGCGTTACAATCACGGCGATCATCATGCCGACAATGGCAAAAAGATTTCCGCGAATGGCCGTTTTTGGCGAAGCCAATCCCTTGAGGCCAAAAATAAATAAAATCGTTGCGACAAGATACACTGCTGCAAAAAAGTCTGGTGATAGTTCCATTGCCAAATACCTACTTTTTCTTTTTAAACATAGCTAACATTCGAGTTGTAACCACGAAACCACCAAAAATATTTATGGTCGCCAAAAAAACTGCAAAAAATCCAACCAGTTGAATCAACGATCCACTATTTTCTGCAGCGGAACTTCCTGCGACTAAAATTGCCCCCACGACGACAATCGCGCTGATAGCGTTGGTCACGGCCATCAACGGCGTATGCAAAGCCGCGGTGACCCCCCAAATGACATGATATCCAATAAAACAAGACAGCACAAAAACATAGATTGAGATCATCGTTGGTGACATAAAGCCCCCTGGTGAACGGCCAGCGCCGCCAGAATAATATCGTCGCCTAAATTTAAATCCAAAACGAATTCGCCGGATTGTTTGCTGACCCAAAGAAGACTGACCATGTTTACTAAATTTTGGGCGTAAAAATGACTGGAATCACCTGGCGTTTGTGCTGGGAAATTGGTTGTGCCGACAATACAAACTCCATATTTGACCACAACTTTATTGGCTTCGGTCAATGGGCAGTTGCCTCCGTTGGCCGCCGCCAAATCAACGATAACACTGCCTGGACGCATCCCCTTTACGACCTCTTCGGTGATTAAAATTGGTGACTTCCGCCCTGGAATATTTGCGGTCGAGATAATCACGTCAAATTTTTTCAAACGTTCACTGAGCGCATCTTGCTGGCGTTGCTTGGCTTCGGCGGAAAGTTCTTTGGCATAGCCACCAGCTCCCGCGCCCTCTTCGCCGATATCTAAATCAATATTTTTTGCGCCCATGGATTGGATTTGTTCGCGAACTTCTTTGCGCACATCATAGGCCTCGACAACAGCCCCAAGCTTGCGAGCCGTCGCAATAGCCTGCAGACCCGCCACTCCGGCGCCCAATACCGCCAGACGGCAAACTTTGGATGAGCCCGCCGAAGTCATCATCATTGGAAAAAAACGAGGATAGCGGGCGGCGGCCTCTAAAACAGCGCGATAACCTGCAACTCCCGCCTGTGAAGAAAGGGCGTCCATCGACTGCGCCCGCGAAGTCCGAGGAACAAGTTCCATTGCCATCGCACTAACACCGACCTCGGCAAGCTTTTCGAAAGTTCCATCCTTGTTGTAGGGCTCTAGAAAAGAAATCAGCAGCGCCCCTTTTTTAAACTGAAGAATCTCTTGCGGGCTAGGTTTATTCACTTTCAGCACGATATCGGCGCCAAGGGCATGGCCAGCGTTAACAATCTGAGCACCTGCCGCAATATAGTCTTTTTCATAAAAACTAGCGGCGTCCCCGGCACCGCTTTCGAGATGGACCTGCAGTCCTTTTTTAATTAATTTTTTAACGGACTCCGGGGTGGCGGCGACCCGTGTTTCACCTTCGCGGATCTCTTTGGGCACTCCAATGATCATAATTTGGCTCGCAGTCACAAGTTTGGTGCATAGGTTATAGGCCTAACTTCTGCACCTAACTTCTGCACATCTTGTTGAAGAATAGCAAGCCCAAATGTTTTCAAATCAATTGCCCGCAAGTTGTTAAAGAAATCTATTTGCTCTTCTTGCCCTTTGCCGCGCGCAAGACAAGAATTTGCTTTGGGGAGCTTCCGACAAAAGGCTCGCGGTTGAAGTTTCCGAACTTGTCGCTTAGTTCAAAGCCATTGTATTTCACTAGGGCTTCTAGCTCTTGCGGAAAAAAGCAGCGCATATTTAACTGATCTTCACGATTTACTTTTCCGTTAGCCAGAGAATAAAACCATTTCACACGATTGACCTGCCGGGCAACGTCATAGTGAATGGCTTCCTCGATGGTTGCCGGCATTCCGCTCTGCGGGTCGATCAGGTCCATCGCCCGATAGCGCTGACGCCCCTGCGATAGATCACCAATATTGGGATTGATGACATCCAATATAAAGGTCCCGTTTGCAGCTAAATGCTCGCGAACGCAAGAAAAGAAGGACTCTAAACTTTCCAACGACAGCAAATGTTGCAAGGAGTTATAGGCCATAAAAATAAACTTAAATTTCCGGCCTAAATGAAATTCAATGGCATCCGTTTGGATCCATTCAATGCTTAACTTTTCCCCACGGGCCTTTCGCCGGGCCTCAGTCAGCATGGCTGCTGAAATATCGATCCCGACAACAGCAACCCCAGTTTTTGCCATGGGAATTGTAATTCGCCCAGTCCCACAGGCAATTTCCAGGATCGGGCCGCCAATTCGCGCCGCTTCGTCGAGATAGAAATCCACATCTGCAAGCAAATGGGAGTTAATCGCATCATAAAGCTGCCCATCGCGATAGAATGGATCTGGTAACCCGTCTGGCAAATCTTTTGGCAAGTTTTGGTAATTCCCATTGGGCATAGTTTGACCGGCGCCTTTTAAAGGGCATTTGAGCCTTGAATTGAAAGAAAAGGCAAGGCGCAAAAACGACATTCCCTGTTGACTGCCTCCACAAAAATTCTAGACTACATAAAGAAATGGGGATTCAACTTATGCGAAAATCTATTGCTTTTTTAGTTCTGGTCACGACGTTCATTGCCTTGAATCTTTCAGCAACCGAAGCAAAAGTTAAGCCGGGGGTAAAATTTATTTCCCCTCAATCCGGCGACACTGTTCCAACTCAGTTTAAAGTCAAATTTGCAGTCGTCGGCATGAGTGTGGAAAAAGCGGGAGTCATGACCCCCGAAACCGGACACCATCATTTGATCATCGACGGGGCGGCTATTCCTGCGGGCACGATGATCATTAAAAACGATACCCACCTGCATTTTGGCGATGGACAAACAGAAGCGCAGGTCAAACTTACTCCGGGAAAACACAAGCTGACTTTGCAATTTGCGGATGGGGCCCACATGTCATTTGGACCGGCACTTAGCAAAACAATTGAGATCACAGTTAGATAGGTCTTGAATCTGAAAATTTAAATTAAGTAATGGTGCAAGAGCAGACTTACCAAAGATAACACGATCGAGCCGAAAATAGCGGCTCCCCAACTTTCAATCTTAAATCCTGGCAGCAGCGCTGCGCATATTTTTAGAACCAGTCCGTTGACGACAAAAGTAAATAGCCCAAGGCTAAGCACGTTCAATGGCAAAGTTAAAAAAATTAATATCGGCCAAATTACCATATTCGCAACGCCAATTATTACAGCTGCCCAAAGTGCCGATAAAAAACTATTAACGACAAAACCACGAACCAAGTAGGCCGTAATCAACAAAGACAGCGCACTTACAACCCAGTGAAGAATCGAATTTAACACACGTCACATCCCCGTTACCAATAGTGATGGGCCAGCAATCAATGAACCTAGCACGCTATAACCAATCCCTTTTGCGCAACCGCAACGCCGAATCTAGCAGCAATTGCCGGAGGATGGAACCCTGGCAATATCAATGGTGCTTTGCGGAAGACGCCAATGCAAAAAATTGCCAACCGAGAAAAAACAAGCTTTGATGCGGCCATGGAAAAAGCTTCTTTTAATATTGAATTGGGTTTTTCAGAGGCCGAGCTGACAACCTTGATCAATGCCCTCAATGAAGTGTGCAATGGCCCAGATGCCTTAGAAGACCTCGAGTTTCAACGACGTATTGGCAGCGACAGATCTGAAGTCCTATCACTAACTATGCGGCTTTTGGCCAAAAAACAAAGCTTCGCAAGATAGGGTTAGCCTCAGGACCATCTATTGCAGCAATGGGGGATTAACTTAAATACAGAAAGCGCCCTTTTCATTGCAATCACACTGAACCACCTATAGTTTCCCTTGCACCTATGGAAACTGAAATTCAAATGACAATGACGAAAAAATTCTCTGATCTAAATCTAAGTGAGCCCCTACAAAAAGCCCTGGACGAGACTGGCTACACCATCCCAACCCCGATTCAGGTTGCTGCCATTCCCCACCTGTTAGACGGCAAAGATATTCTTGGCTGTGCGCAAACCGGTACCGGAAAAACTGCGGCCTTTGCCTTGCCAATATTGCATAATCTGATTCTGAATCAGCGGAAGCTAGATCATCGCTCGGCCAGGGTTTTGGTTTTAACTCCGACCCGTGAATTGGCCATTCAGATTCATGAAAGCTTTTGCACCTATGGCAAACATCTTCGTTTAAAATATGCTGTGGTTTTTGGTGGCGTCGGCCAGGGTCCGCAAGTCAAAAGCATTGCCACCGGAGTTGATGTTTTGATTGCTACGCCAGGCCGGCTGCTGGATCTGATTGATCAGCGCTATATCAACCTTAGCAATCTAGAGGTCTTTGTCCTGGACGAAGCCGACCGCATGCTGGACATGGGTTTTATCCATGATATTCGCCGTATCTTAAAACTTTTGCCGCCTCGCCGACACAATCTTTTCTTTTCTGCAACCATGCCACCAGATATCGAAAAGTTAGCAGCAACCATGCTGACCAATCCAGTGCGGATTGAAGTAACCCCGCCAGCGACAACTGTTGAATTGATTCAACAGTCCGTCATGCATGTTGATGCTAGCAAAAAACGAGATCTGCTTCGGCATATCTTGAATGATCCCAAACTACGACGGGTTATTGTTTTTACTCGAACCAAACACGGCGCTAACAAAGTCGTCGAAGTCCTTGAAAAAAATCGGATCTCTTCGGCCGCCATTCATGGAAATAAATCCCAAGGTGCACGGCAACGGGCCCTAGAAAATTTTCGCGAAGGACAAGTGCGGGTTTTAGTTGCCACAGATATTGCAGCCCGCGGAATCGATATCGATGGAGTCACCCATGTGATCAACTTTGAAGTTCCAAACATCGCGGAAAGTTACGTCCACCGCATTGGTCGAACCGCCCGGGCCGGCGCCGCAGGCATCGCCATATCTTTTTGCGACGCCAATGAAAAATCCTTTATCCGCGACATTGAAAAGCTGATTGGCCTGACCATTCCAGTCAACACCGATCATCCTTATCACTCAGTCGCAGTCAGCAATAGTCCGACCCTTTCCAAAGGCCAAGCCAAAGCGATTATCGAAGGACGAGGCGGCGGCGGAGGCCATCGGCGCAGCAACAACAGTCGGCACCGTCCAGCCAGCCGGGGCAGCTCACGCCATTGAGGCTCGTAAGTTTGCAACTATCTGCCTCGTTGGCGAGGTTAATGATCTAGGCTGGCTTTAGGCTTTTTAGCAGAGTCGATTTCCTCACTTGCCGCGGCCCCAAAACAACTTACCTTTTACAATCATGCGCGGAACGTGGCCAGCTATTGACGACTTTTTGGCCAGGCCGTCGGTATTAATGAGCCCGAAACACTTTATATGGGGGGACTGCTTCATGATCTTGGCATGGCCGATCTGCCGCCAGAAGTTCTAGAAAAAGATTTAGCGAAACTCGATGAAGACGAGCTCGCGCAGTACAAACTTCATCCTGGAAATGGCAGAATGGTGTTGACCTCAGGCGGTAGCAAGTTTCCAGAAGGTGTTTTGCTAATGGTTCTGCATCACCACGAGACCCCTGCAAAAGCCGCAGGCGGAAAATCCAATGCCGGCGCGGCATAGGCCCATCCAGGCCACCAGTCAGCCAAATTTGGCAGATGTAAAAATGGAAGACCATCAATTCTTAATTAAGAATAGTTACCAGTTTAAAATGTAGCCAAACATCAACGGCGCGACAATTGTTGCATCGGATTCGATGATGAATCTTGGTGTATCGGTTTCCAGCTTGCCCCATGTGATCTTCTCATTTGGAACTGCACCTGAATACGAGCCATAGGAAGTTGTTGAGTCACTGATTTGGCAAAAATACTTCCAGCACTTGACCTCTTTATAATCTAAATCCTGATACAGCATCGGAACCACACAGATTGGAAAATCACCGGCAATACCGCCACCGATTTGAAAGAAACCAATATCGGCCTTTTTCGAAGCGGACATATACCACTCCGCAAAATAGGTCATGTATTCAATGCCAGATCGCATTGTTCGCGGGGTTTTAATTGTCCCTTTAATACAATGGCTAGCAAAGATATTTCCGGTTGTGGAGTCTTCCCAGCCAGGAACCACCATCGGCAGATTTTTTTCTGCAGCCGCCAGTAACCAGGAATTCTTTGGATCAATTTGATAATGCTTTTTCAAAGATCCATTGAGCAATATTTTGTAAAAATATTCATGTGGCAAAAAGGCTTGGCCGGCTTTGTCCGCAGCCGTCCATTCTTGAATAATCGCGCCCTCGATACGACGGATGGCCTCTTCTTCTGGGATACAAGTATCGGTCACTCGGTTCAAATGACGTTCCAATAATTTTTGCTCGTCATCCGGAGTCAAGTCCCGCCAGTTTGGAATTCTGACGTAGTGGTCATGGGCCACCAGATTGTAGACGTCCTCTTCAAGATTGGCGCCCGTGCACGAAATCGCGTGAACTTTATCTTGGCGAATCATTTCGGCAAGTGACAAGCCAAGCTCCGCTGAGCTCATGGCGCCCGCTAAAGACACCAGCATTTTTCCGCTTTTTTCCAAATGGGTTTTGTAAGCTTTGGCCGCATCTTTCATCGCCGCTGCATTGAAGTGCCGATAGTGATGATCGATAAATGTTGAGATTGGACCTTGAGTCGCCATAGAACCCCCAATTGGTGCGCGTTTAAAGGCTATTGTTTAACCAGAAATCACAGAAGAAACAACCTGAAAAAACCCCAGCCATTGCGGCTAATAAAGTGGCTGTCTACAGAGTCGTTGCTGGCACTGGCCCCTTATAGATGTTCTTAAAGCCAAGCTTTCGGGCCGCGGATAGGGCCTCGCTTTTAATATCGTAGCGAAATTCAAACTCGGCCGTCGCCGGAAGGTTTTCAAAATAGAAACTCTCGCTGATCACAAAACGCTGATTTTCTGGCATTATAACCCGAGCCACCGGCAATGAAAAGTGAACGGACCCAAGAGCTGGAATTTGCAGATAGTCGTCAGTGGTAAGAGGCTCCACTTTGGACTTGGGATCTAGGGCCTGCCAATGCAGCAAGCTACCGCCTTCGGTTTTGGCTAGGATCGAAAAAGCCACAGCCGGATCGATACAAAGACTGGCGGGAAATGGCGATCGATTTTGCACAAAAATATCAAGATTTGATTGAGCCCGCCCTGAATCTTTAGCCTCTGGGATTTTGAGCTGACCTGGCCCCTCTAAGCGAAAAGACAAATCTGGATGCTTTGCTTTGGCCTCGGGATGAAAAAAAATAACTCCGATGTAGATAAAACCAATGCCTACCGCCGCAATGCAGATCAAAAAGAATAACGCTGTTGCCATTTTAAGAATCCCCGGCCAGCGGCAAAGTACTATCGCTATTAGCCGCAAGCAGTGGCCCGACAATTTGCCGAACAACCCAAGAGGCCATCACTAAACCAAAGCTTCCGGTAATGAAACTGGCGGTGCCGTAAATCAGGCTGCGCTTGTCGCAAGAATGAAGATTATTTTGCCCCTGCGGACAAACACATTGAAAACCTTGACCAAGATCGTAACTTAGCTCGACCGGGCCCATGGGCGTTTCTTCAGAAAATACACAAGGAATATCGAAGGACCCTTCTCGGGGGAAGCCGTGGCGTTGCCGTAAAATTTTTCGAACTTGATGGGCCAATGGGTCGGTGTGGGTTTGCGCCAGATCGGTCAAGCGCACCGACAAAGGGTCTAACCGGGCTGCGGCCCCAGCTGACGTGATCACCGGAATACCTCGGGCACGACAAGTGGCAAGCAAGTGACATTTGGCGGTTAAATTATCAACGGCATCAACGATGTAATCAGGTTTTTCAGCAAAGATGAGTTCACAGTTTTCTTCGTTATAAAAAAGGGGCATTTCTTTGACACTCATTTGCGGATTTATTTTACGCAGACGATCCGCCATCACCAGCGCCTTCTTTTTACCGACCAAACCTTGCAAGGCATGCAGCTGGCGGTTGGCATTGGTAATACAGATCTCGTCAAAATCAATAACGGTAAGTCGGCCAACCCCTGAACGGGCTAAACTTTCTGCGGCCCACGAGCCCACTCCGCCCAGGCCAATGACCATAACATGGGACCTAAAAAGTTTTTCCATGGCGCGGTCACCTACCAAGCGACCCATGCGATCGAAACGCCGATGTAGAACATAATTGGTTTCCACGGGCTGCCCAGTTCTGGCGTCAAAATTTTCACTGTCCATTGCTGTATTTATAGTCGTGTTCATAGATAGAAGATATCTGAAGAAAATGGCGTCTAATGTCAAGGGGAATGCAATTTTAAGAGCCCATCGAAGAATGATCCACCATTGAATTCTAAGGCTTTTTCAAATTAGCCAAAAGCAGTCTTAGTTCACTAACCACGATTGGCTTACAAAGAAATCCCGTCATGCCGCAGGAAGAGGCCCTGTCCCGATCCGCCTGCATAGTGCTTGCCGTCAGCGCGACGATCACAGGACTGGCATCACCGTATTTTCCTAAAATTTCTTGAGTTGTGGAATAGCCATCCATGACCGGCATATGAAAGTCCATTAGAATGAGGTCATACTTTTCTGTCTCTAGTCTTTTTAGGACCTCCAGGCCATTGTCGGCCAGCTCCGCCTTGTATCCAAGCCTCTGCAAGATACCGATCGTAACCTGTTGATTGACGAAATTGTCTTCGGCAAGCAGAATCTTCAATGCCATCTTTGGCGCCTCTTCAGTGGGCAAAAAGACTACGTTGCCGGCCTCCTTCGTGACCAAGCTATCTGAAATTGTGTTCTCCGGAGCAGGGCTAGCGACAATTTTGAAGAAAAAAGTCGAGCCTTCATTTTCTTTGCTTTCGACCCAGATTGTGCCACCTAATTTTTTTGTCAGTTCGAAGCAAATGGCCAAACCCAGTCCGGTTCCGCCGAATCTTCTGGTCGTTGACCCGTCAGCCTGACTAAATGCCTTAAATAGTCGGCCCTGCTGCTCTGGCGTCATCCCAAGTCCCGAGTCTTTAACCGCAAAAAGAAGCTCGTAGTTTTCAGCAATATTCTGAGCAGAACAGGAAACAAAAATTGACCCAGGCGAGGAAAACTTGATCGCATTTGAAATTAGATTAAGTAGAATTTGCTTCAACCTGACCACGTCCGATACAATCATCATGGGCACACTTATGTCTTGCGTATAATACAGATTAAGCCCCTTTTCAGCAGCTAAACCAGAAAACATAGCGATGGATTCTTGCGCTAATTCCTCGATCGAAAAGACAGTATTTTCAACAACCAGCATACCGGCTTCGATTTTTGAGAAGTCCAGAATGTCGTTTACAACCTGAAGAAGAAGTTGACCGCTACTATGAATCAAACGCATTTTTTTTTGTTGTTCAGCATCAAGACCAGACTCCATCATTAGCAGAGTCATTCCAAGAACCCCATTTAATGGGGTTCGAATCTCGTGACTCATGTTTGCTAAGAACTGCGATTTGCTTCGTGTCCCGACCTCGGCCTGTTCTCGGGCTTCTTTAAGTCCTTTTTTTATATCCTCAGTGACGTCAAATAAATCGCGAAGTGCGGTCGCGGTCTGACCAATCTCATCATTCGAAAAAGAGGCAGGGTAGTCGATGGCCGAGCCCGCTTGCCTTTTGTGAATGACTCTGACTATATCTGCAATCGGTAGCAGAACAAATCTTCGCAAAAGAATAAAACTGAATCCGAGCAAAATAAATATGGCGCAAAGTGAAAATACAAATGACTTCAAAACTTCTTTTGCAATTTTACTATTGAGCTTTGCTGCATTTAAATACACCAGCAGTTTATACTCCGGAGACACCACGGAACGAACTGTTGACAGACCAGCAAGTGAAATAGGCGAAATCCCGACCCGCATATCACGTTCGCCAACTTCGTAAGTATTCAGGCCAAGAAGATTCATCTTTCCGGCCATCCCGCGAAAGTGCTCTTGCAGATCAAGCTCCCTACCAATCAAAGCTCGCTCAGAAGCAAATACAATGAGGTAGGGCGCCTCTGGTTGCAGCAAAAGAATCTGTTCGACTCCCGGGCTTGCCGCGTAAGCAGCAATCAATCTGCTGATTTGATTTGAATCCGCTAGAAGTTGCAGGGAAGAAATCAGACCAGACATCACTAAGCGCAATTCCCGCCCGTTGGCTTCTTGAGCTCTTTCAAGATAGGAGCTTCTGGTATAGAGCGAACCAGTTAAAAGACCCATCAGTGCCAAACTGGCAACTGGCAATATGATCTTGCTAGAAAGTCTGTTTCCTATTTTCCTAAAATCAATAGGCGGCGACACTATTTCTTCCGCCAGACAAGACTGGTGGAACTTGGTGGACCTTTAATTTGTCCAAGATCAATAAGTGTTTTCTCGACCAAGCGAACCAGTTTTTCAATTGGTCCGTCTGGCTTAAGAAAATCTGGCTGCTGAGCTAACTTGTACATGCGGATATCCTCGGCAAGGGTAGCTTTAAATTCTTGGGGACTAATTCCCTCCCTTTTTGCCATCAACTCAATCCCGTCCGGATTTTTCAGCGCATATTCATAGGCCTCGCTAAATGCAGCAACTATGGCGTCAATGGCCTCTGGGTGTTGCTGTGCAAAAGAATTATTTGCGATTAACACATCCACTAACTCGCCGGGAATTTGCTGGGAATTAAAAACCTCATTCAGTTTTGGCGACTTAGCTCTTAGCTTGATAGAGAAGGGCGGATAAGTAACGACAGCATCGACTTCCTTCGCCAAAAATTTCGCTTCGATATTGCTTGGATCAATCGAGATGATCGTGACTTCTGATAATTTCATGTTGGCAAGATCTAGCGCCCGAAAAAGTTCGAAAACTTGAAGGGACCCCAATTCCAAGCCGATTTTCTTTCCCTTGAGCTGGGCCATATTTTTAATATTGGACTGAGCATAAATCATATCGCCGCCGCTGGAATAGTCCACCGCATAGAAAATTTTTGGCAGCACTGAGCTATTATGACTTGCCATCAAGGCCTCGACGACAGTCGTTCCTAGAACATCCAAATTTTCCTGCTCAAAAGATTGTCGCGAATCAGATAACGAATTAAATTCAATAATTTTTACATTTAATTTTCGTTTTTCGAAAAAGCCTTTTGCCTTGGCCAGGGTTAGAAACTCGTAGCCAGGCCACGCATTAAGGCCAATGCGAACGTCCAAAGCTTTTTCAGAAAAGAAGTCGCAGCCGGTAGCCAGCAATCCAGCCAATGCCAAAACAGATAGCCTAACTGTTTTAAATTGTCGAGTAGTCATAAAATTCTCCCGATGACTTGCGCCTAAGCCGTTACCTCCGTTATTTATCCAGCTTTAATTTTATCATTTTTGAAAAGCTTGCGTAGTTTGCATACTCTGCTTCCTTCTTTTCAGTTACTTCGCGAATCTTTTTTACCACATCGGCAATTCGCCACAAGGCCGTTTTCAGCCTTTGGTTAGGCTCAGGACCAAGACTTCCGAGGGCAATCGAGAGCGGATTATTAATTTCATGATTATAGGTGGTAATTAAAGCATCAAGGGCTGCCATCTCTTTTAGCTTTGACATTTCTTGAGCCACCTCCGCCAGCTTCAAATGGGTAAAAATGCGGGACAGTGCAACTTCAAAATTCACGGGCTTCATAATGTAGTCGTTTGCGCCATTTTGCAGACATTCAACAACATCCAAAGTTTCAGCCTTTGCGGTGACCATGATAATCGGAAGCTCGATGGCATTAAAATTTTTGCGAATTTCTAGGACAACTTGGGTTCCAGATGGTTCTGGCATCATTATATCCATTAGAATCAAATCAACTTTTTGCATTCCAATTTGTTCAAGACAGTGATTTCCGCTGTCGGCTTGAATGATGTTACAACCTAGCTTTCGTAAAAGAGCGCTTTCTAAAAGTTGGCGATCAAAGCTACTGTCATCAACAATCATTATCGTCTTTTGCTTCATGCCACCCCCGCAGAGCTTACCAGACCAGTTAAGGCGGCGCTCAGTCGATCCAGTTCTATTTTAAGTTCAGAAAAAGTGGTCTCAGCCCCATTGGTGCGACCTTCATGACCGATTTTCTCCAACTGCCAAGCTAGTCGCCTCGAACCTTCTGCATAGAAGTTGGAAACTGCACCCTTCAATGTATGCGCAGACAATTCAAGATCTCGTGCCTTGCCGGAGTGAATAGCCTGATCGATCGCTGCGAGAAGAGCTGGAAGCGTGAAAATAAAACTACGAATTGTTTCCATCGCCAAATCCTCCATGCCACTGAAGTTAGCCAAAAACGTGATTTGATCAAATACGACCCCTGGCTTTTCTGACTCTGACATAGATCTAGACCGCCATTCCTGTTATTGTCGTCTTGGTTTTGCTAAAAATCCACTCATGCCACTGGCCAGACAGCGATCGAGATCCGCTGCCCTTCAGCTTCACCTACCTTTCGGTTAAACTATATATAAATTGAGACATTCTCTTAATTTTAACCGATACGAATACCTGAGAAGTAATTTAGGAATTTCAATTCTACGGCCTAGGACGTCTGTCTATATTTGGTCTTGAAATCGTCCAGGGAATTGAGAACAAGCCCCCATCCGACATGGACCATCTCATTTTAGTTATCCATTTTTCAAGTTTTCCAATTCGATCTTTGAACCCGATTTTCTGAAAACGTCTCTGCGTGTCAGCCCAAATTGCGGCCTTGCCCGCAGCGTTTAAACTAATTACATGGGTCTTTTAGGACTCTAGTGCGGATCTATTCGATCTGAAGAAAGTCGGAACTGCTTTGCGCCTGGCATCTTCGTTGCTAATTAGGCCATCACGACATGTCGAACTAAAACCACAAACCATTTTTTCTCGGGAGGGATAGATGAAAGTTTTAAATTTAATAGTTGGAATGACATTGGTGTCATCCTTAGCAATGGCGCAGGAACTGAGCACAACAAAAGACAGCTCTGGTTCTTGGAAGATTGATCTTGGTGCTTCTGCAAACGTGATGGTCGGCAGTGGCCGTGCATTGAGTGACGATCTCAATGGAATGGATGTTGCTGTTGACCGTCCCTTCTTGCTGATCAAAATCACCAGCCCGAATGGCAAGGTTGAATTCGAAGGAGTTTTCAACACCCAAGCCTTAATTGCTCGTGAAAACACAATCAACGGCGCGATTCCAGATCATGTTATCCAAGAGTTAAAAGCCAAAATCCAACTAAATCCAATGCTGTCTTTAAAGGCCGGCTTAGGGTCAGTTGGTTTCGGTTCAGGTCTTGAGGAAAGAGGCCCGCGCTCTGTAATTCCTCTTTTATCTGAGCAGTCTCGCTATTCACAGATCAAAGAACGCCTCATGGCGGAACTTGGTTTGACTCTAGAAACGGGAACATCAATTCAGGTAGCGGTATTTGACGGTACCGAGCAAAGCGCAATCAATTCAGCCAACGACATTCGTGGTTCAGATTTTATCAATCTGGGCGATGGAGTTTCCCACTTGAATGACAGTGCAAGCTTGGCAGTTTCAATGCAGCAAAATCTTGGAAAAATTCTAGGCGTTGACGTAAAAGTGTCTGGCTCTTACGCCCACATTCGCCAAATAAATGCTGGTGCTGACGATCAGGATCGTATGGCTTTAGCCATAGCCTTGCAGAAACAGTTGGGGTCATGGACCATCGGAGCACTTTACCAATTCGTAAAGGTCTTCGGCGCGGTTGATGTTCGCAGCCACCTTGCTGAGGTTACCGCAAAGTATGAGCGACTGACTCTGTTTGCTCGCTTTGAACATATGGAAGAAACAGCTGCAACCACAACTAAAACTAGATCGGCTTCTGCCGGAGTTAGTGTTCTGGCCTATGCAAGTTCAGTTTTTTCAATTGAGCCATTCGCCGTATTTACCGCTCGACAAGTCAATGGCGGAGACACGGACTGGGGCGCATACCTTGGTGCAAAAGTTGCGGTTGGCACATCTGCTAGCCTTGGTCCTAAACAATCTGAATAATTTATTCAGAAGCGTTTTTGGCAACTTATCCAAGCCCCTCCAAATACCGGAGGGGCTTTTTGAACTTACTTTCAACTTGGCGGCCCGGCGGAAGCTTTGATTGGTGATCGTTTCCAGAGACACTTTTTCAAATTCCCGACTCTTTCTTGAGTATCGGTCTAGGTCCAACAACTGATTAAACGGCACGAAGGTTTTCTTGCAGTGCGGGCACTTTCACCAGCCCAGGGACCCCTTCAGTATCAAAAAAAAAGATTTCAGGATGTGTTCATTACCCATTCCTCTGTTCCAGACTTTCCTAGCGCGACGTTGTTATACGTCTCTTCCATAAAATTCACCGATCTGCCCCCGAACCCTGCCGACTCTCACGCTTGAGATAAAAATTGTGCCTCAAGTACTCCTTTTGAATCGGTACAATCTTCG
>CALQIT020000026.1 GCA_943330705.2 Streptomyces griseus | reverse complement strand
CGCTAATAACCCCAAAATTGGATCTGAAAGATGGGAACATTTTCACTTTGGCATTTGAGCTATAACAAATTTCAGTTATTTTTAGTAAACATATTCAATCAAAGATGACCTTAAAAAATAGCAGCGCGAAGATTGTACCGATTCAAAAGGAGCACTTGAGGCACAATTTTTATCTCAAGCGTGAGAGTCGGCAGGGTTCGGGGGCAGATCGGTGAATTTTATGGAAGAGACGTATAACAACGAATTCGCGAGTTTAAACACGAAGCCCAGAAGTCTCGCGTGGAACGCATTTTTGTGTTCGAAGCTTGAGAGCCAACGAACATAGGGTACGAGGGAAAGTAATCAGTCGCGCAGCTTTCATTGAAGGCAAAAAGACGTGCGGAAGTAGTTCGGGTCCAAAGCAGCCTTTGGCAATGTATCTTTGAATCTATGATTTCGGCAGGTAAGCGTGACGTATCGACGTCACATCAATGGTGCGGCCGTCTCTTCAACAGAGGGACGGCTGTCAGAACTTATGGCCGGTAAGCTTGTTATTCATTGGTATAGAGACGGTCGGATCCTCGACCGCAATTGCAGTCCAACGGATATTTTTACCGAAGATGTGATGACATCTCAATACCTCCTTAAGAAATTACTATCTCCTATCAATAGCGAATAGTCATCAACCCAAACTTCTTGAATCGTTGAGATCATTAGAGGTCAGTCTGCTGATCGATTTATTTGAAATTTAGACAAAAGCCCAAAATGTTTTTCGAAACTGATTGGAAAAATATCAAAAAGGCGAATTTTTGAATCAGAAATTTTCAAGAAGACCCTGATTCGACCCTAAAACAAAATACTGGCGCCAATCAGAACCCCGCTATTGGTTTCCTTAAGACTTGCATACTGCACACTTCTTTGAATGATATTGGCACTTGCAAGAAACTTATCATCTAGAAAGCCAATGACTGCCTTGATAGTCAGTAGGGTTTCTTTTGCCCCTGAGCCCTCGCCTTTGTAACCCTGCCAGGTCAAGGCCTCATATTCGAAACCAAGTGCCACGGTCTTGATCTCAGTGCTGATTTCAACCCCAACCTCTAGATCAAAATTGAAACCCTTTTTTCCAAAGCTCCAGGCAGTGCTATATGGAGACTCCTCATAACCCAGACTTGGGGGTGAAGAAATATAAGCCAGATCAATCTTTCGCAGAAAATTGCTGCGTTCTCCGGCGTAACCAACTCCCAAACCAGTCTTGACCTGGTTCACTGCAGCCATTTCGCTGGAAACAGATCGGCCATAATCAAGAAATGCACCAATTGTTACCAGTTGGGTAAACTGCCACCGCACGCCTAAGGTACCCGCGGAAAGTTGATCGGATCTTTCCGTAGCTTTAGTGCCATACTGATCGGTAATCCCATCCCTTGGTAAAACTACTTTCATATTACGAAAAGAGGCACCCAATACTAAACCGGGTCGACTCCCACCGCCGCCATAACCGACTGCCCCCTGAACACCATAGGACTCTGAGCGGGTCTCCCAGGTATCCACAGTTCCTTCATTCATTGTGCGAGAAAAACTTTCTTTGCTTGGTAAACTAGCCACTGCACTGATGGAAAATCTAGGCCCAAGCCATCTTACTTCTGCACTTGAAGATCCCGTCGCCTTGGATGCAACAACATCCCGTCTTTCAGACTTGGTTGCGTTAGTGGTCGAGAACTGATTTAGCGAAAGGCCACCAGCGGCTCTGCCAACCTCCAGTGCTGCAGGATTTGTATCAAGCCTTCCCCAGAACAGGGTTGGATTGACAACGGCTGCTTCAGACACCGGGGGTTTAGAAATTGCAAGCAGGGCAAAAGCCCACAGCCATGCGGTCGAACCGCGCCCAATCCGGCGAAAAACAAAACGCGCAAAAAATGCCGCAAAACCTATCGAAATCAAGATCAGTGTAAAAACAATATTCTCTGCGATAAAAAGCAAGCCCCACAAAACAACCCTGGTGATTGGCAGCAAAGCTGGATGGGCTTCAAGTGACTTCACCCAGCCCGGTGAGTATTGGTAATAGAGCTCGATAAGTCTGCGACCCATCTCAGACTTCGCCATGGTGTGATCACGAAATTGACGAAAGCGAATGACATGTGGATCCAAAAAACTTCCAAAAGCGGCGGTGGCAATAAAACATTTATCGAGTTTCAGTTCATTAGCACGAACTTCCTGGCAGAGCGAAAAGGTTGGGGCCGTCGGTGTGGTCACGGCAGCCCGAGTCCTAGCTAAATAAAATCGATTGCGATTTATCTGTCGAACCGCATCTGCTTGTGCCGGCAGTCCAAACGGCTGACCATTTATAAATATTCGCGGATTTGAAAAATACGGAACCTCTGTGCAGCTAAGCCCATGGGCCGTACATTCACTATCATAGGACATGATATCTCGCACTTTTTCGTTTAAGTTGACATAGCCCCAGCCAGACTCTTGCGGGTAATTCTGATTGAGTTTGGTGCTAAAGCATTGGTACCGATCGTGTAATACCGTAAAATTATGTCCAATCTCATGGGCTGTTGCATACGCAGAACAGGATCGAACTTTAATAGAAAAACCGGTATTAACTGGATAAGGAATTCCCGTCTGCGCGGCACCACAAGCTGTGCTCGCACCCGATCCGCTGGGTGCCGCACTGACTTCTTCAATCCAAAGCTGGCCCATATCGGCTCCGGCATTCACCATCGTCGTATACACTGAATCTGCTTTGCCATCATAGGCGTCGGCAAAAGCGTTGAGATCCGTACCAATTGTCCCGGTTTCTGAAAAAGTGATTAGTTGGGTTCCAACCAGGCGAATCGATGTCAGCGCACAGCTTGAGTCCAATGCCGTGTTGGTAAAAGCGATATCGTTGGTGATCTCGGTGACTATGCTAGCTGACGCAGCAAGGGCTGCATCGTTGTAAAAAACATAAAGATCAATCACCGTCCCATCGTCTTCGACAGCCGTTGCCATGGTGGCAATGCCTGCAGCCTTAGACTGCACTAAAACTTGATCGTCCCCTTGAGAGCTAACTTGGGATCTATCTAGTTCGCGAATCGCCACCAGGCCCCTTTCAACGGGTTTAATTGACAGGACTTTTCCAAACGCATGAATTTCACCAGCAAGATGTCCATCATGTTCTGTGAAAACAGCAATACTATGCAAATCCCCTTCGATCCGTCCGCTCCAAGAAACCTGTCCATTGGGCTGCACGAAACCCTTTGAAAACAAAGCGCGATAGCTTTCACCACCGGTCATACGAACTTCCAGCGTATTAAAATCTGCTGCAATTTGTTCTACGGATTTAAATTTAATTACGTCTTTACGAAAAACACTTAGCGACAGATGATGATATCCACCATTAACTTTAAGTCTTTCCAATCGCCGTTGCGACTGATCTGTGCTTAATTCCCGAATTTGGTCCTGGCTATTCTCAAGCAGGGGAAACGCTACAGAAACTAGGGGGTTAAAAATCACTGCTACGAAAGCCAAGACCATAGATTCATAGCAAGAGAAACCTCTATTTCGAAACTGGCGCGAATTCATTTGCATATTGCCCCACAGATGAAAAAGACTGACGACGACGAAAAGTAAAGGTAATAGCCCCTGAACTGGTCGGTGCAACATCCCAAATCGCAGCGCCTCCAACACCCAAGGATAGAGCCAGGCCCGCATCTGAAGACAAGTTCATAAAGGGAAGTGCTGTTTCACTTAAAGTGCTATAGGTGTTACTTAGAGTCAGAGTCCCATTGCTGGCTTGAACGTAGGTCCGCACGACCCCGGTTGCGCTTTGAATCGCCAAGCCACTGTAACCCGAAAGATAGGTCACTGACTTTGGCGCCGTCACTGAAGTACTTCCGACATAGGTTAGAAAACCAGTTGCTGACGAAATACTATAAATCGAAACTGAATTGGCACTTGAATCCACCACAGACAGGTAAGCCGTTGAGTTGTTTGAATTGGTTCCACTGCTGAGCGCCTCGATCACTGAATATCCATAGGAATTATTTGGTGTCAGGACTCCGGTCGACGCATTTATCGAAGCCTCGTAAAGAGTATTGCTTCCCCGAGAGACATAAAGAGCATGATGGGTTGGTGAAAGTTCAAGTCGCAGCACCGGCCCCCCGAAAGAAACCACGCTTCCCACCGCCGTCAACTGGCCCGTTGTTGAGTCCACACTGTATTGTTGAACGCCAGAGGCATAACCAGCATAAAGATAGCTGCCAACCGTTGTCCGGACGGCGCTAATATTAGTTAGACCCGTCACCGTTTGGATCGGGGTAAAGGCGCCTGTCGTGCGGTCAACCGAAAGAACTGAAATCGAACCCGAACCACTGTTCGCAATATAGACAAAGCGCAGACCAAAAAATGAAGCTACCGATACCGGCGTTTGCCCTACGTCAGCGCTGGCTGCGTACTCCAACATCCCAAAGGGTCGCGAAAAATAGTAAGAGGCCACCTTGCCTGTAGCCGTTCCGGTTTCAACTGCCGCCACAACCCATGAGTCATAGTCATAAAGTGTCGCTTGAAACGGCTGGCCTTTCCTGGAATCACATCCCACCAACATCCCTAACAGCAAAAAAATGTGTGCCCATTCCCTACGCATAATCCAGCCTCACCATCGCTTGACCCCACCAAATTGCGGGCTCAAATAATTAACTCTCTGGTAGGGATATCTTGTCAACTGCCATTCAGAAAATTGCTAGCGAAGTATCTAGTTTTCTATCGCAAAGATTGCCTCTCGAAAGAGGGACAAGCTGCCTTGGTGTATCACTTTCAAGTTTCATAACGGCGATTTTACAGATGTACGAATTGAAAATTATCACAGGGGATAAAGTTATGATTAAAAATCCAAAACCCATGCATCCCGGAACTGTCTTAAATGAAGTGTATATGGCCGAGATGGGACTCAATCAATCCCAACTCGCCGTCAAACTGCCCAGTCAGCTCAATCACCGAATCCAGTTCCATACCACTAACTTTTCTTGCGGGCGTCGGCATCCCATGCCGAATGCAGTGGGTGCCCAATGGTTTTTTGTTGTTGGACAGCCGATCTTACTGACTTCAGAATGAATGCTTCGACCAGTGCCAGTTAGTTCCGAATCTAGCTACAATAACGTATATGAAAAAGAGACTGCTTTAACTACCACTAGCTATGCTTGGGTTACCTTAAGGCTTACCTCAGGGTGTTAACTCTAAAAGGCCAAGAGCCATCATTATTTTTACTTTTTAGAAGCAGAGAAGGAGTCTTCTTAGGAACAGACTCCCTCTCTCGATAAAATTAAACTCTGTCAGAATTGTCGTTATAGTTTGTACTCTCTTTTCTTGTGAATTCTGCGGGAACAGTAGCTTGCTCTTCGGGGTAAGACTCAGAGCCGATTTCTTTTTCGGTTCTGTCGTCAGATTGTTTCTGCTTGTCAAACTTAGGCTGGTCCATTCTAGCACTTTTATGGGCAGAGTCAGCCATCAAAGACTAATCGATATTCAGTTCTTGCTCTGCAATTAACGGCAGAAGGTGCCCGACAGCGCATCATCTTATCGTTTTGGGAAATGAAGCACTTTAAGCGCCCAAAGCTTCCAATTTACTCAAGGCCAAGAGAAACATCCCGAACAGTATACAGGGAGGCTTATGAAGTACGGTTTAATTGCTTTAGCTTCGATACTTTTAGTAGCCTGTAGCTACGTTGACTTGTCGGTGAAGTCGTCACCAAGTCAAACAACCACCAGTCCGGTGCTTTCGAGCGCCTCATTATCGACAGTCGCGTCGTCCCTAGGGTCCCTTGTCGCGGATGGCAGCGCTTCTGTGCAAGTCACGGTAACAGTTAAGGACGTCGATGGAAATTTACTTGCGGGAAGGGTGGTTGGCTTAAGCTCTAGTCGCGTGAGTGACGTCATCACTAACGTTTCTGCAACCACCGATAGCTTAGGCGTTGCTACTTTTACAGCAAAGTCGACAGTCGCTGGAAACTCAACTTATACGGGAACTATTTCTTCAGATTCGGTCAGCATCACTCAGGTGGCTATTGTGACCTTTGCTCCAGGAGATGCCTCAGCCAGTCTATCAACTGTTTCAGCAAGTAGCACATCAGGGGTCACATCAAATAAAGACATTTCAACAATCACTGTGACCCTGAAAGACGCAAACTTAAATGCCATTTCAGGCAAGACCATATCATTGACCTCCAGCCGGGGGGCTTCTGATACGATAACTACTCAATCGGCGGTAACAAGTTCTACCGGTCAAGCGACATTTAAAGTGAAGTCGCTTGTCGTCGGCGCAGGAACGTTCACCGCAACCGATACCACCGACAGTATTGGTATTACACCGACCGTGACAGTGACCTTTACCGCCGTGCCCACCGTCGACCTTGAAGTCCCCATTGAGCTTTCACAAATGTTTCTTGGATCTGATACTTCCACACGGTTTGCCGCCAAGTCAGCAACTAACCTAACAACAACTGATTATGACGGTACGGTCACGTATAGCTTTGAAATTATCGCCACCAATATCGATTCATCGAATCGCAATGTTTACCTTCATGACGGCACCAGTAACGTCGCGACAATTGCTATCCCAGCGAGTACCACGGTGCCGACGCGAAGCTCTACCAGTTTCACACCGGGTTCGGTTTCAGCAACCTATCAATTGAGCTTTGAGCAAACATCTGCCACTGCGGATGTTTCAGTTTTTTCATCTAAAATGATTGTGAAGCAAGTGGGGGCAACCAAGACCAAGATATTTATTCCCTTGGTTCAATATGAAACAACCGATGCTGTCGTTACTTATGGATCGGCAGGTTATTTAGGAAGCGTGGCCTCTGCCACATTCAACACGATTGGAAATACCAAGACATCAATCTGGAAAAAAGACAGCTCGGCTTGGGAAACTTTGGCTTCTTCCAACCCTTATACTCTGGAAGTTATTTTGGGAAATGGTAGTGCTTTGTCGACTGCCACAGCATCGCTGTTCAACAAGACAACGGGAAACCAAGTTACCAGTTCGCAAATCGCGTACGCAGTGCCGACCGGGCATACCGCCTACCTTCGAACTGTTTCATTTGCAGATTCTGCAACCGACTTTACGGACGGAAGTGAATTTGAACTTCGCGTTAAGCGGAATTCTGTCAGTGGTCTTATCTACAAGGCTGGCCTTTGGGTAAAGTTGAACCAATTGATTCGCGGCGAGGTCGTCTACAAAGTCGCACAAGGAACTACCGCAGCGACCCCTGCATTCGAATACAATCGAGCAAGGATTCCTGTCAGTTCCTTTACGTCTCCGTTGGTTTTCTTGGAGTCTGTCGGTTTCACTTGTGCTTCTGGATGCTCCTCTGAGGCCACCTTAGTTGACTACGGGACTTCAGATTCCGGAACCCTTTCTGGCACAGCTGTAACTGGCGCAACTCAATCACTAGCTGATCTGGCGGCCCGCAGCCGCATTCGCTCCAGCGCCATCACACTGACCTCAGGGAATCGGTACATGGGGCAGCTAACGAACACGTCAGGAGCTCTAAGCTTTGGCTCAAGCTCGGTGATCGTTCAGTTTGGACATTGAGGTTTTCAATGAAGTTGCCCGCGTATCTTCAGATTCGGCAATCAAGGAGGTCAGACCATGGGCTGGCGCTGATTCTGATTCTTTTTCTACCGCTAATGGGCTGTCTGGAAACGGGGTCTTCAACAAGTGCCACGAGCTCCGCGACAACCACCACGTCGCTAACGACCCAGCCAACGCCGCCAACCACAACCACAACCACATCCACTACCACGACGTCCACCACCACTACTCTTGCGCCTTTCGCGGGGATGATTGATTTGAATGTTGGCGACAAGGATATTATTATCCCAGTCACTAAGTCTCTAGCACAGATGAAAGCGCGTCTGGAGGTGACTGGTCCCGGCGGTACCGGCCATTTTCACCGGGGCCTTACCTTTTTGATTCCCCAGCGGTTGATTCAAATTCAACAAGGAGTTCAGGTTCGGATCAGTTTACCTGTTACCATTTCTGGACGATATCCAGCCCGCCTTTACTACGGCGAGAATCTAACCCAGCCAACCAATCCTGTCGGCGCGACGACCAGCTTTTATCCAACCGGCAATGCCACCCAAACTTTAGGTCCCTCAACAGTTAGCGCGGTTACCGTGGGGGACCGCATTTTCTCTCGAAGCAGCTATACCGAGTATTACACAGATCTTGAGTTTTTTTTCGGCAGCGGAACGGTCTCTCCAGTCGATTTCATTTCAGATATCACCTATACTTCAGGAATTGTTGTGAGCGACGACTTTTTGGTTGATCCTGGATTGCTTACAAATTTTACCATAATGATAACAACTCTTTCAGGACTTGACCTCGCCCATTTGGTATCGGTTACGTACGATACGGAAGTAGATACTTTTGACCACTTTTTGGTGGGGTCTTTGGCCGAAACCCTGCAGCAGTCTGTGATTTCGAAATTATCTTTAGTTCGGCCGATCTCTACGGAGCTCCCAATTTTTTCTACACAGAATCACTCAGGACCTTCCTACCTTCGCAATATCTCAAGTTGGATTTCGAGCCTAGCACTGAATTTTATGAGTCCATACAACTCTTATGGAGTCACAGGGATGTCGGGAACACTCATTAGTCCTAGGCATATTATCCTTGCCAATCACTGGTATCCTCCGAATGGAACAATGTTCCGCTTTATCGATAGCAGTAACAATGTGATCGAAAGATCACTGACAAGTTCAGCCCAGGTTGCATCAACGGACCTCCGGATCGGCCTGTTGAGTGCTGACTTACCGGCGAGTATTGGTTTTGCAAAGGTCTTTCCAACGAACGTGCTGCAGAAATTTTCGGCGAACAGTCCAATGAAGCTTGTGCCGGTGCTAGGGTCTGACGGCGAAGAAAAGGCGCTAGTCCATATTGTTGGAGCGATCAATTATGGAGCATCCAATGTCCCTTCGTACATTAACTACTATCAAGCCAATGCCTATGAAGTCTCAGAACTTTTGCAAACTCAAAAAACTTTGTATGGGCGCTATTCAGAGACAATTATCAGTGGGGACTCTGGAAATCCACTTTTTGCAATGCTAGGATCTGAATTGATTTTGCTGGGCACATATTATTCAGCGGCAATGGCCCCATTTGTTTCCGGCTACAACTACAATCTCATTAACACCGTAATGACAACTCTAGGGGGAGGCTACCAGCTATCTCCTGTCGACCTGTCTTCTTACCCGAATATTTTGTAAGGCATATAGCTCTACGGTGTATTTTGGGGATTCGCAAATAGAACTACCACGCTAACTTTTGTTGAAGTGCTTGGAATTCTACCAAGGAAATAACCTTCAATAAAGAGTGGAATTTTTATACTGTAAATAATACTTTTACAGCCCTAGCTGCGGAAATACTGCTTCAAGCGACGAATATCCGCCAAAAGCACAGCAAGGTAATCTTGTACGGATTCAATTTTATGTGAAATATGATTCCATTCACGTTCTTTTTTTACTTCTAACTTTACGAAAGATTTCAGATCCCGCAAGGCCGCTCGAGCCCCCTCGATTGAAAAACGGTCGCGGTGCAAGAGCTTGCGAATGATAAATGCATTTTCAACATCTTTGCGGGTGTAGTAGCGCTGATTGTTTGACGCCTTTTTAGGATTCAAAACATCAAATTCACTTTCCCAGTAGCGTAGAACATATTGTTTGATCGCTAGCATCTCAGCGACTTCGCCGATTTTAAATCCCATCTTATTAGGAATGGAACTGATCTCATCAATTAAACGATCATCACATAAAGCGGCTGGCAAACTTAAGGGGCTTTGCTCGATCTCAGACTTTGTTAGCAAATCCCCTTCACTTAAACCGGTCGGGATAGCAACCTGAGCATGAAAACTATCAGCCAATACAATCTCTTGATCAGTTTCTTGATCAGTTTCTTGATCAATCTCCTGATCAGTCACTTGATCATTGGCGGAAGGTTCAGCGATTGGCCCTATTGAAAGATGTGTCTCAATCATTGTCGTCCTCATCACCTTCCATCAAATGCGCGTACTCTTCACCATTGAGCATCGCCTTTAAAACCTGACTAGGGCGAAAAGTTAGAACCCGGCGGGCGGAAATTTTTATTTGTTCTCCTGTTTGCGGATTACGACCGACTCGCTCGTTCTTTCCGCGAACAACAAAATTGCCAAAGCCAGAGATTTTTACTTTCTCGCCTTTTTGCAATTGATCTTTCAATCCGTTAAAGACCATCTCCACAAGTTCCGAGGCTTCTTTTTTAGAGAATCCGATTTTCTCATAGACCTTTTCAACGATGTCCGCTTTGGTCATTGTCGATTTGCCGATGTTTTGCCCTGCCATGTTGATGCTCCTTATATTGAAAGGCTACCAAGTCCTTGATTCTGATCAAGTTTTTATCGCACTGTGATCTCAAATTTTTTCTTCAGTGCGCCTAATACCTTCTCAATTGATTCGTTGACTGACGAGTCCTGAAGCGTTGCGTTTAAATCGTGAAAGGTCAGACGAAAAGCCACCGATTTTTGCCCCACGGGAAGCTTCTCCCCCTCATAAAGGTCAAAAATCGAAACAGCCGTTAACAAAGCGCCGCCCTCTTTTCGAATTTCCTTTGCGACTTCGCCGGCCTTCAAAACTTTCGGCATCAAAAGTGCCAAATCCCGTTGCACAGCCGGTAACCTTGAAATCGATTGCACCCTGAAAGGTCGAGGTTGCCCCTTAACTAAGGCGTCCAGATCAAATTCTGCCATGGCCACAGGAGCACGAATTTTGTGCTCATCTTGCAAAACCGGATGAAGAGTTCCAAGGTAGCCAACTTTCTTACCCTCAACGACCAGCACCGCAAACTGACCTTTGTGCAGAAAATCTAAGGTCTCGCCACGATCACTGGCCTGAACCCAAGAGAAATTCGCGATCTTGAGCTTGCGTAGAATATCCTCGATCGCAGTCTTCAGTTCAAAAACCAAGGGATGCTGGGGCGCTTGATGCCACAAACCTTGATTGTAACCCCACCCAATCAGACCCACGCGCCAATGCTCTTGATGGACTCCGTCCTCTTTGCGGGAAAATGTTTTTCCCGCTTCAAAAAGTCGTCCGTACTCATTACTTTGATGAAAATTCTGAACGCAATTGCGAAATAGTCCGAACGCCAACGACGAACGCATCACATTCATTTCTTCATTCAATGGATTAAGCAATCGAATCGCAGGCTCAGATGCGGAAAGTCCACTTTTCGATAGATTTTCAAACCGCTTAATAAAGTTCTTCTCGGCCACTTCGCCAAGAAATGAAAAGTTTACCGCTTGCTGGTAACCGCCAGCAACCAAACTATCAATCACCCGCCTGGACATCTCGTATTGCAAGTCATGACTTGCTGGAATCATGGGCGTTGCGCGCAGGGTTTCTGGAATTTGATCATAGCCAAAAAGTCTTGCATACTCTTCGACAAGATCCATTTCCCCTTCTAGATCGAAGCGAAATGAGGGGGGCAAAACGGTAAAATTATCATCCCCGGATTCGCTGATGTCACAGCCAAGCCGACGCATGAAATCTACAAATTTCGCAGCCTCACAGGTGTAGCCCATGCGATCAGAAATTGTCTGAATGGAGATGCTAATTTTATGTTTTTTGACGGGTTCCGAGTTTGAATCAAAGACTTGCTGGGCGGCTTGGCCTCCGGCAACCTGCAGAATAAGCTCGGTCGCCCGATCCAAGGCTTTACGAGTATTGTTTGGGTCCACCCCTCGGGAAAAACGATAGCCCGAATCGGTATTCAGCCCATGTTTACGCGAGGATTTGCGCGCCGATTGCGGAGAAAAGTAGGCCGCTTCCAAAAATAGATCGGAAGTGCCCTGACTAACTCCAGAGCTTTTCCCACCAATAACACCCGCCATACAAAGACTACGTTGGCCGTCTTTGATCATTAACTCTTCGCCGGTTAAGATCAGTTCGGTTCCATCAAGGCTGACAAACTTTTCCCCAGCCTGCGCCCGATCAACAATAATTTTCCCGCCCCCAATAGTTGCGGCATCGAATGCATGCAGCGGTTGGCCCATTTCCATCATCACATAATTCGTGCAGTCGACCACATTGTTTATAGATTTTAGACCGACAGTTTCTAAACGCTTTTTCAACCAGTCAGGACTATCTGCAATCTTTACTCCGGAAATAATCCGACCCGTGTAGCGGGGGCATAAATCCTGAGCAAGAATTTCAATTTGAAATTGGCGCGAAGCGGTTTCTTCTGAAAATTTAGACTTAGTCTCAGCCTTAGCCTCAGGGCTGGACTCAGGTTTGGACTCAGGTTTGGGCTCGATGGCCAGCAAAGGACGCCCAAGCAAACAGGCAACTTCCCGCGCCAATCCGTAGTGACTTAAACAGTCTGCACGATTCGGCGTTACCTTAAGTTCAAAAGTAATGTCATCAAGCCCAAGGTATTCACTTAAAGATTTACCAATCGGCGCGCTCTCTGGCAAAATAACAATACCGTCAACTTCTTGCGTCTGCTCCAGACCCAACTCTTTGTAAGAACAGAGCATACCCCCAGAATCAACCCCGCGAACCACCGCTTTCTTAATGGCAAAATTCCCTGGCAACACAGCCCCGGGAAGGGCCACAATCACGCGGTCGTTGGCTTTATGATTTTGCGCCCCACAAACAATCTGGTGCACAACGCCTTCACCCGTGGTTACCCGACACAGGGATAGTTTGTCGGCATTGGGATGTTTGTCTTTTTCTAGAATCAAACCGGTAACCACAAATTCATAGTCCCTGGCGCGATTTTCGATATTTTCGACTTCAAGCCCTGCTCGAGTCAGGGTTTCAGCCAAGACTTCGGCTTTTAAAAAAAAATCTTTTACATCAACATATTCATTGAGCCATTTTAACGAAATTTTCATGATTCAAACTGCCTTAAAAAACGAACGTCATTTTCGGGAAACAATCGAATATCTTCAATACCATACTTAATAATAGCCATGCGCTCGATGCCAAAACCAAAAGCAAAACCCTGCCACTTCGGATACTCAACATTGGCGTGGGCAAATACTTTTGGATTGATCAATCCGCAACCACCAATTTCGATCCAACCGCTGGATTTACAAAGGCTGCAGCCGATATTATTGCTTTGCCCTTTGCCCTTGCAAATTGGACAGGTGCAGTCAATTTCAGCCGAGGGTTCGGTAAACGGAAAAAAACTTGGTCGAAATCTAGTTTTCAAACCAGGACCGAAAAATTCCCGCACGAAAAAGCCAATGGTCCCTTTAAGATCACTCATTGAAACCTTACGATCAACATACATCCCCTCGATTTGATGAAACTGAGGCAAATGGGAAATATCGCTATCACAACGAAAAACACTGCCTACACCAATAATCTTAAGTGGCGGAGTTTCGCTTTCCAAACTATGGATTTGAATGGGCGATGTATGCGTGCGCAGAACATGAGTTTTATCGATAAAAAAAGTGTCTTGCATATCTCGTGCGGGATGGTCCGCCGGAATATTTAAGGCTTCAAAATTGTAGTAATCCTTTTCGATCAAAGGCCCCTGCCGCAAGCTATAGCCCAAACGACCCATGATCTGGGCGATGTTATGGATCACTTTTCCAACAGGATGCTCGCTGCCCCTGCCGCTCGGATAGCCAGGTAAGGTCAGATCAAGCTCTTCAGCGGCCATTTTGAGATCCAACTCTGACTTTTTTAGGACCAACTCAGTTTCGTCGTATTTGGATTCCAAGGCTGTTTTGACCTCGTTCACCAATTTCCCAAAAAGAGGCTTCTCTTCTTTGGAAAGCTTACCCATCTCTTTCATAATTTCTGTAAGTAAGCCATTCTTGCCAAGAAACTCTACTTTTATATTGTAAAGGGCGGGGCTACTCGCGGCCTCTGACATTTTGAGCAGGGCTTGAGCTTTCAATTCTGAGAGTTTTGTTTGCAGGTTTTCTGATTGTGACATAGACTCGTGATTATTGAATAATTTCAATCGTGTAGGCAAAGACTTAGAAGAGAATTCTGAAAAAATACCTTGAATTCAATGGATTTTAACTATGAGCGTAATTCAGAAGTTAATATATGGCTCATAAAAACAAAACAAACATTTCGCCCTACAAAACACGGCAAGTAAAAAAGGTTGCGCAAACTCAATTAAAGGGTCAGCACAAGCGCCCCGATGTTATTTATAGCTTAGATGAATCCAATGATCGCCTTTACGATATCTTTAAAAACCATGGTTTCTCCGATCTTGCCCACAGCCAACGCCTGCAGTTTGCGCATTTCTACCGACTTTTGATGGAAACCCAGGAAAAAGAGAATTTCACCCGGCTATTGAAGCTTCGTGATATCGCCATCAAGCACTTTGTGGATTGCATGATGGTGCCTAAACTGACCGAGCTGCAGTTTCCTCTTTTAGACTTGGGAACCGGCCCAGGCTTTCCCGGCATTCCCCTTAAATTTCTATTTCCAAATGATAAAATCATTCTGGCGGAAGGTGTCCAGCGCCGGGTTGAGTTCTTAAAAACCGTGCGTTCGCAAATGCAGCTCCAGCAGCTGGACATCATCGGTCGCAATATCAATCCATTTTTTGCTTACCCCGTTCGTGCAGTGATCACTCGTGCGGTCGAAGATATCGGCAATACCTTAAGTAATGTTTTGACCAGCTTACAAACTGGCGGCCGTGTTTATTTTATGAAGGGCCCAGGTGTTGATCCAGAAATCCCAGAGGCGAACAAGAAAATGGGTGAATTTTATAACTTAGAAAAAGACATTGCCTATACTTTGCCTGAAACCGAGCAAAAGCGTCGCCTACTGGTTTATAAAAAAATTAAAATGGGACCATTGGTCGACTTTGACGAAGAACCTTGGCCGGAAGACTGAATATATGGAAATCATTAGCCCCGCAAATGCTAGCTACAAAAAATACGAAAGCCTGACAAACTCGAAAGGCATAAAAAAAGAAGGCCTTTTCTTAATCAGCGGCGAGGATCTGGTTCGTGAATTTTTGCAAAAGAACAAGACCCTGCAGGTCGAAGCCGAAATCGTTCCGGTGGGAAAATCAGCCCTCAGCAGCAGCAAGCAAGTTGTCTTTTCGAAAAAGCTTTTTGCGACAATTGATATCATAGGCACTCACTTCAATATTTTAGTCGTCACGACCCCAGCCATTCCGACTTGGAAGCCAGAGCTGCCAGCAAAGGGTCTTGAGGTCCTTATTCCTTTAGGTGATCCCGGAAACCTAGGGGCTTGCCTGCGCAGCTGCGAAGCCTTTGCTGCAAACCTGGTGGTTTTGACTTCTGAAGCTGCCAATCCATTTTTACCAAAAGCGGTCAAAGCCAGCTCCGGTAGCTGTTACAGATTAAATTTAGCGAATGGCCCAGGCCTTCAGGATTGTCGGACTGACAAAGTCGGTGAAGTCATTGGGCTGGATGCCGCCGGTGCCCCACTGAATGATTTTAAGTGGCCTCAAAATCTAAGGCTCTTGGTTGGCGAAGAGGGCTCTGGACTTGGGCACCTGACCCCAAAAATTCTTTTGAATATTCCCACCCAAGGTGTTGAGTCCCTGAATGCAGTGGTCGCAACCAGTATCGCTCTTTTTCATTATCGCAATCAGTTTCGACTACAAGAGAAACGAAAATAATTCTGAAAACGGATTCAGGATCAAAGAAAGTATCACTTTATTTATCGATGTCTTGAAATACCGCGAGCGTCCATCACGGGGGGCACCATCTTTATTTAACTCGACACTTTGTCCGATAGCTCGGTCGATATCGCTTTGAATTGCATTCGCCAACCCGGGATTATCCAAACAGGCATAACCCATTTCCGAGTTCCAGGACTGTGACCGCGGATCAATATTGTAGGTCATGATAACGCTGTCCTTGTGATCAACCACTGCCGTCTTTGCGTGGACTCCCCAACGGGCAAATTCGCCACCGCCATCAACAAACTCAGTCCATTGAGGCGCTTGCCCCTCGTAGACCCAGGTTCGAGCACCTTTGTGCAATAGATCGTAAATCCGATTGGTAAACACCGCTGCGGAAGGGATTGCATCCGTCGAGTATATTGAATTGGTTAAGATTCGCACATCAACCTGGCTGCGCAAGGGTCGATCAAAGAAAGGCTCATTAGGACTAATGATAAAATAGGGCGACTCAATAACCAGACTTTTTTTAGCTTGCGAGAAAAGACCCAACAAATAATTGTGGGCCACCCGTGCTTTGGATTTCAACGACGGAAGGTCACCAAAGAAAACATTATTTTCACAGACGGCTTTATACTCCCGCGCTAACTCAAAAGCTCCGACCCGGATGACCTGCTCTAGCACTTGCAGATCATCTTGGGAAAGCCTAACCATTCGGTATGCGCCATTCATTCCCTCTTGGTAAGCTCTTTTCGCGCTCCTGTATTCGGCGAGCATATGAGCTCCCTTGGAGGTCATACTTGCCTCTCGCTCAGTGGCAAAACCAAATTCCTGGGGGGTCGGGGGCTCGGCGGTTGCGATCTCTGAGTATTGATAGTTCCAGAAGACTTCAAATCCCTTCTGAATTTTTTCGACGATGGGCCCACGGACTAACAGATCGCGGTCGAGAAAATTGTAGGTTTGCTTCAAGTCAAAATACTCGTCGGCAATATTGCGACCACCAAGAATGGCGGTCAGGTTATCAACCACCATCAATTTTCGATGATTGCGGTGTTGTGACTTAGTAAATTGCGCAATCATCGGCGTTGGATTATAAAATTTAAGCTCAATCCCCAAAGATTTTAGAACCTTCGCATGGTATCCCTTCAGGGTCCAAATCACCGGGGTGCCATCAACTAAAATCCGAACCCGAACACCCTCTTTGGCTTTCCTTAGCAAAGCATTTATCAGGATTCGGCTTGAGATGTCCTCGCGAAAAATAAAGTACTCAATGTCGATGGACTTTTTGGCGGCCTCGATAATCAGAAGTCTTTGATACAAGGACCCAATTCCGGAATTTAAAAGAACAACCTCATGCGGAAGGGAACTCGTCACCAACCGTAATTCTTGCGACTGCTCTCTAGAAGGCTGATTCAGCTCCCGTCGCATCGGGGCCGCATTTGGGTCTCGCCCTGATTTACCGGCATGTAACGGGGCTGCTAATAGCACCAGCCCACAAGCCACAACAAATTGGTAAAATAGCTTAAACCCCTGAATCATTGAGCTCCCTTTGCGTGGCCTAGACGGTTCGATCCACTAACCAATCAGGGCTTCATAGCAAACTACTGAAAAATAGTCAGCCAATGACTATTTCTATGGGGATAAAATGGAGTTTTAGAACAACTGGCGAAAAATATTCAGAACCCTAAGCAAAATTCGGTACACCTCTTGAATACTTGCAAGATCGCCCACAAACGACAAGGACCCCCTGTTTAAGGGGCTCCTAATGAACACCCACTTCGCCATGTCTCGATAAACTGTGATTCATGATCACCCGATTCCAAGGTCGCCAACAGTGCTCCTGTGGACGGTTCAAGCAAATTGGCGTTCATATACTGATCGTGGAAAGCCGTATAGCCTTCGTAAACCTCGTTCCCGCTCAAGTAGCGAGTATAGGTTCGGCAAACGGGCCGACTGATAATTCTGCAAATTGTGTGTCCGTGGGAGTTCACATGGCAGGTTTCAAAACTTTCGTTGTGACATTCTCTTTCGGTAACAGGGTATGAACAGGTGCGAATATGGCGCTCAGTATTCGACCGAGTATCCGAAGTTTTTACTTCGCCAGCCACATCGAATTTCTGACCATTTTCCCCAGCTTTGGTAAGAAATGCCCCATTGTAAGTTGGGATACCAGCAGGAACCGTGAGCTCAAATTTAACGGAACTTGCGCTTGGAACTTTCACTGTCACCTTCATCAGTGTGGATTTCTTTAAATCAATACTGACCACGTAATTTCCCGGCAAGATGGTTTTCTCATTTTTCTTCTCATCTTTCTTGCCAGGCTTTACCACAATATTTTGTTTTACTTGCAGACTACCACGCAGATCCTCGCAGGCGACAAGGCCAAGACCCAAAAAAATGACTGATATTCCAGATAAGACCGACTTGATAAGCTTGTTCATTGTTTCTCCTGTTGGTATTCAAATTTTTGCATTCAAATTTTTGCATTCAAAATCATTTTTCAATAATTTGTAGCGAAATTTTTTTGCCACCGACAGGTTGAATAGCAATCCTTGTACCAGCGCCAAAGAGTCAGATTGACACCTATTTTTTGGAACTAGTCGGCCAAGAGCTAGGTTTTAGACAAGCGTCATTATAGATCGTCGAGTTTAGAGCACCGATTAAACATTGCTGACGAAACAAGGTATTAACTGATCAGTGATTAGCCCTGTTGGCTCCCGATCCCAAAGACTGAGGACGTAACCACCCCCGCCAGAGCCGGTCGGTTTCACGGCAATTGCGCCGGCCTCGCGCAACTTTTGAACATGATCTTGAGGCATTAAACCCCATTGCTCAAAGCATTTTGCACCTAGCTGGATGGCCTCAGCCAAAAGTGGCAGACCCTCAACTTCTGAAATTTCTAAAGCTTTTTCTGCCATCATTACGGCTTTTTGCATCGCAAGGTCGATTTGATTTCCCAACTCAGGATTGCCCAACAATAGAGCTTTCACTTTAGCAACACATTCAGAGGTTATCCCGCGCTGCCCAGAGTATGAAACATACCAGCGCGGCGACCAATTCAAGGCCACCGATTTTCTTTCACCATCGCGCACGAATCGCAAACCTTGGCCCGATAAAGCCACAGCAATATCGACACCACTGCTTTCGCCATGAAAAAGATTTTCTAAGCTGCGGGCAAACTCATAGAGGTCATTATTAGAAACCTGACCTAACGAATGAAACCAACGGCTTAAGGCCACGCACAACGAGGCCGAAGCCCCAAGCCCAGCGCCAACCGGCACCGTACTGCGAATTTGAATGACGCCACGAAAATCACTTCGGGAAAGACCGCACATTTCACAGGCCTTCTCCAGAACCCCCCAAAATAAAAGTCGCATCTCATCCCCGTGCGGCCCCATCAGCTGCAACCTTAACTCTTTTTCCTGGCCTTGATTCTGAAATGCAAAATCGAGATAGCAAGAGTAAAGCGGAAAAACCAAAGCAGGACTTCCACGTAAAACCGAATGTTCCCCCGCCAAGATCCACTTGCCAAAGACTCGGGCTTCAAAACTTTGCAGTGCAGTGATCGTAAGGGGCACTGATTCTGGCAGACTTGTTTCAAACTTCATTTGCCCGGCTTTCCAAAACCTGAAACTGATCTGAAAACTGATTTTTTAAAATTTGCATAGGCTTCTCTTGATCCCGACGATAAAGCAAATGCACATTGGCACCGGCGTCCATGGTGACCAACGGACCGTCTTTTTGCTCTGCCCAAAAGTCTCGAACACCCTGTAGAACCAGCATCGTTTTTGCTGTCATATAGCCAAAATTTGGATGACTTGTCTCAAATAGCGCATGCATATCCCAAAACTCAGCCCATGCGACTGAAAAAGCCATCTGCCAATCCTGGCAGCGAAGTGCTGCAGAAAAATCCAGCAAACGATGCTCGGCCCTTGCTGGACGCCCGTGGAAAAGCTGACTTGAGCTCACACGCAGATGGGCACCGCTGGATGATACTTGCTTTTTATCGCCCTTAACGACAATCACTTGATGCTGCAAACGACCCTGAGGAAACTCAACAGAAGTCACTCCATCAGCGTCCCAAACCACCCAAGGCGACAAAAATGAACGGCAAGACGATCCAGACCCCTGCTGCGAAAGCTCAGCCTGCTCTTTGATTGGCAAAGGCTTTTCAATAAACCCTTGCTGAAGAAACGATTCAAGTGCTCCCATGGTCAGTGCCGCAAAACTCGAGGCCGAACTAGCCAAACCGCAATCCGAAGGGAAGCTGTTGACGGACTCAACCAAATATCCGCCAGGCACAGAAAATCGGCGTTTTAAACTTTGCAGATGGCTTAAAAATCTTTGCTGACCCTGCTCGGAAAGATCTAAAGGCTGGCAGTCCTCTTTTGTCATCGCCTGCCACCGATCCGCGGCGGACTCACCCAAATACGTCAGACGCACAAAGGTCTTTAAGTTTTCTAAAGTATAAGACAACGAAGAGTTGGTCGGCCGATTTACCTTCGAATCAAGTTTTCCCATGTACTTGATCAAGGCAATATTTGCAGGAGCACTACATTCGACAATCATAGTTGAACCTCATAGTTGAACCTCATAGTTGAACCTCATAGTTGAACCTCAGGGATGATGTTATGAAATTTAATCTCAGGACCTGACGCCAGCTCGGCGTCAGTGCACGTAATGACTAACTTCCGGCATTCTAGTTCCTTGCTAACTCTTGCCAAGGCCTGCGAATCCTTTTGATAAACAATCATCAATAAATCAGCCCCCAAAGCCCCGCAGCCTTTTATAGCCAAAACCCCGGGCAGACCTTGCAAAAGCTGAACTAACTCAAGAGTAGCTGGAGCAATCCAATCCTTGGCTGCCAGCATTTGAGAAAACTGAACAATCCCAGAAACAAAAAGCTGCGAGTCCACAGCACGTAGCCCATCAAATGCCATTTCGACGGCTGCCTCTAATTTATCGCCGGCCTGATCGCCAGCAAAAGGAGCCAAAGTCTGCAAATACTCATGTGTCGGCACTTTGTGTCCGGTCGGAATAAAAGCAATACCGATATCTTGAAACGGCCAAGAAAACTTTTGTAGCTTCCCATTGCGGCGATGAAAATAAGTAATGCCACCGCTGGCTTGTGAAACGAGATCTGCCCCGCTGGGCGTTTGCCCCTCTCCGGCGGCAAAAACTTGATAGTCATTCAATAACAAATGCAAATCGAAAAAATATTCAGCTTCAACACCAAAACGCTGTTCCAGCTGAAGTAGATAGTGCAAACCCAAGAACTGGGCCGAAGAAGCACCCCAGCCACCCTTGCCTTGGTGCGGATCAAGCCAAGAAATTTTGTATTTAGAAAACTCCGCTTGGTGTGCAAAATAAAAGCGTCCAGCCGGACTAAAGGGATGAAATGGTTTTTTTCCCGACGGCGAAAGTTCCGCCGAAAACTGAAATAAGGGTTTACTATTAAATACCAAAGTTGGCCCCTGGTTGAGGGCGACGTATTCTCCAACCAAAAAACATTTTCCTGGAATTGATAACTGCAAACTTGTCATCGTCCTCCCTTTGGAAAAATCAATGCGAACTCTGTGGCTGGGTCTTGGCTACAACTTTCCGTTGGGACATCGACTGCGAACGAACTTCCCTTAGGGCTTCAATGGCATTGCTTAATGATATACGTTTTTTTAGCTGCAAGATTTCTTCTAACTTTTTGGCAACAAATGGCATCTCTTTTTCAGTCGCGCCAGCGCCTAAGGTTAAATTCTTAATATGCAGTTTCATATGACCTTCAATAATACCAACGGTGGTCAATGCTCGTAGCGCACCAAGATTTTGCACGAGCCCCACTGCGGCAACAATCCGTGACAGCTCCGCTGCCGTGTTGACATTCAACATGCGCATGCACATTCCTGCGGTTGGATGCAAACTGGTCACCCCGCCGACCGTACCCACAATGATCGGCGCGCGTAATGTTCCCGTCAGAAAATGACCATCACGTTTCCACTTAGTGATTGAACGATACTGCCCATCCCGAGTTGCAAAAGCATGAACACCGGCCTCAACTGCCCGCCAATCATTTCCGGTGGCGATAAGAATAGGGTCCATTCCATTTAAGACGCCCTTGTTATTGGTTGCCGCTCGGTATGGATCAAGCTCGGCAAACAAGGAAGCCTCTTCAATTTTTTCTGCCAATTCAGGCTCAATTTTTTCAATGATAACGGTCGCCTCTGTCAGGCGCGAATCCACAAGGTTAGAAAGAATACACATCGTTATTTTTTCACCAGTAAGCTCTTCAATCGGTGCCTTTAAATATTCGCAAACCTGATTGACGATGTTGGCCCCCATCGCATCCACCGGATCCATGTAAATATGAATCACAGCCATATCCTGACCATCGCCACGCGGGATCTTGCGGACCGATAGATTGCGAACACCACCACCACGGCGAACAAGACCAAAAGCAACTTCGGTATTTGCCAAGTCAATGAACTCTTGTTTATGGCCTAAAACCAAATTTTCAAAGCGAGTAAAATCTTTGATCTTTGCCAATTGAATTTGTCCAATAATTTCATTGCCAATCACTTTGGTTTGAATTGATCCGGACTCGCGAACCCACTTGGCCGTCTTGCTGGCGGCTGCGACAATCGACGTTTCTTCCACCGCCATAGGAATTACGTAGTCCTGATTATCAATGCAAAAATTAGTCGCGATCCCCAACGGAATTTGAAAGTAGCCAATGACATTTTCAATAAATTTTTCGCCCAAAGATGTATCACGAAGTCCGCCTCGAGCTAAAAAGTTGAGATCGGACTTAGCCAGAAGTCCTGCTTTTACGAGGGCCTCTAAACGTTGATCCTTCGTCAATTTCGAGAATCCTTTAAAAACCTGGGATAAATCTTTTACCAACGATTCATCGCTGCTATTTGACGTTTCCATAAGGTCCGGAGTTTCAGTGAAGTCTAAGTTTGCCATTTCCACACCCTCTTTGTTGCCAACTCCTGTAGATCTTTGCAACCCGTACAAAACATAGCTATTTTCAGCTCATGCTCTAATAGACTCATCTTTTCAGTTAGTAACGAACCAGTAAATATCGAATCGGCAGATCTCGAATCAGTCGCTAGTGAACTTCCCGCTTGGACATCCTGTTGGACATCCTGAACGGCGGCCTCAAGAAAAGGTTTAGCCAAGCCCACCATTTCTGCACCCATGGCGATTAATTTGCCGGCATCCAATCCCGATCGCACACCACCCGAAGCCCAACTTTTTGTTTTCTTTAACGCTTCCTGGGCATTAATTAGGGATTCGGTAGTTGAAACGCCCCAGTCCTTGAATGTTTGGGCAGCCTCAAAAAGAGGCGAACCCTCTTGCGAACGATAGCCTTCGATCCGACCCCAGTGGGTTCCGCCCTTACCGCTAATATCCACAGCATAAAGTCCCATGTTGTCCAACCGCTGCAATGTTGCTTGCGAGAAACCGCAACCGACTTCTTTGACAATGACGGGAACGGAAAGTCCATCGACCAGTCTTGCTAAGGCTTCAGCGCCGCCTCGAAACTGAGGGGTTCCTTCTGGCTGCAAACATTCTTGCAGAGGATTTAAGTGAATAAAAAGCGCAACGGCCTGCAGTCCATCTACCAATTCTTGAATCTGCGCTACCGGAGTTATTATAATTTGCGCTAAACCCAAATTTCCAGCTAAACGAACCTGCGGAAATTTTTTGCGGATCTGCGTCCACTCTGCCACGGCCCGGGGGTCTCTGAGTTCTCGGCGCTGCGAGCCCACACCCATCAGCCAACCCTTGTCAGCGGCCGCTTTTGCTAGAGTGGTATTGATTGCCAAGGATTGAGGGTGACCGGCGGTCATGGAACTAATAAAGAAAGGGGCCTCAAATTGTTGACCCCAAAGATTTCTTCGTAAAGAAATTTCAGAAAAATTAAAATTCGGCAGGGCTTCATGAATCAGATCAACGCGATTAAGACCAGTGCCCAATTCAAATTGAACGCGAGAATCCAACGCAATCCGCACGTGGTCTTGCTTGCGCTTTTCAAAAATATTCGAATTTTCAAAACGTTCAATTTCAGTCATAAAATTATCCGCAAGGCAATTTTACTTTTAGCCCAGCCAGGTTCTTATAGCAAAAAGGGCACTCTTCGCCAAAGTAAAGAGTGCCCTCAATGAAGTTTTACAATCAATTAAAACTACTGAATAGCGTGTTTGCAAAGTCCCGCAAAACCAGTTGTGTCTGAAATTGCAAGATCGGCAAGCATTTTACGATTGATTTCGATTCCGGCCTGAGCCAAACCACCAATCAAACGTGAATAGGTTGTACCGTTGATGCGAGCTGCCGCATTGATCCGCTGGTTCCATAAAGCACGGAACTCACGTTTTTTCATTTTTCTATGCTTGTAAGCATATGCCAATGCACGGTCATTTTTTTCAACCGCATGAGTGTAACAACGAGAATTCGCTGAATACGCTCCTTTAGCTCGTTTTAAGACCTTTTTGTGACGACGACGATTAGTAAATCCACCCTTTACGCGCATTTGAAATCTCCTTTAAATTAAAATACCAGGCAACGACGAACTTGTAGGTAGTTCGCATCATCGACATAAACCACATCACCGAGATGACGTTTGGTTTTGGATTTCATGTGAGAGTTCAAGTGACGCATGCGTGTTTGCTTGCGCTTTACCTTACCGCTTTTTAGCACCCGTAGGCGCTTTTTCGCACCGGAGTGCGTTTTGATCTTAGCAGGCATTCTGCTATTCCCTTCCTCCGACAAGGCGACAATCGTTTGATTGTACTTATTTGCCAATATCAGCCAGTTATTTAGACTGGCCAACGTAGTAGCTAATGCGCGCTATGACAAGGGAATTAGTTAAAAGGCATGGAATTCAAGAGTCTCAGAATCAAATTAGTCCAAGTTATTGCAATTGCGTACTTTTTTGGAATTTTTGAAACATATCTGGGCGTTTCCGTCCGCAGCCCATGAATTCGGGTCATCGAAAGACGACCCGAACTCTAATTACTTATTCTTCGTTTGCAGAAGCCTGCTTATCGGCTTTGGATTCAGGCGTTGCGGTCTTTTGCGGAGGATGCAACTTTAAATAGTCTTTCACTTTTGCTGGATCGGGCGCCATGATCAGAAAGGCATTTTTCCCTTCGATCTTAGGCATCAACTCAGGAATCGCAACATCACTGAGAACCACCACGACCTTTTTTAAGAGCTCAAAACCCAACTCTTGATGGGCCATTTCTCGACCCATAAATCGTAAGTTGACCTTCACTTTATCGCCCTCAAGTAGAAAACGGCGGGCATTGTTCATTTTGGTATCAAAGTCATGCTTGTCGGTACGTGGCCGCAATTGCACTTCTTTAGTTTGAATGATGATCTGATTCTTACGGGCCGCCACCAGCTTTTTCTTATTTTCATACTTCCACTTGCCGTAATCCATGATTTTACAAGTGGGTGGGGCTGCCGTTGGGGCAATCTCAATCAGGTCCAACGAGCGCTCTTCAGCCAAGCGCACGCCTTCTGGTACGGTCATCACGCCCAGCATTTTTCCTTCTTCATCGATGACACGAATTTGTTGCGCACGGATCTCACGGTTGACTCGAAGTCCGCCGTCGTCTTTTTTCTTACGCGGACCGAAGTCCCGTCCGCCGGCAAAGCCTTTTCTTTCAAAAGGGGCGCTAATGGGAAACCTCCTTGGTTTGTACTGAAGTCAGCTTTCGCTCACTAATATTGTTTAAAATCATTTTCATCATTTCATCAACACTAACCCCGGAGGCCTGGGTGCCATCGCGGAATCGAATCGAAACTTGTTTTGCTTCGGCCTCTTTATCGCCAACCACTATCATATAGGGGATTTTCATAAGCTGAGCATCACGAATCTTTGCATTTAGTTTCTCGTTACGCCGGTCAAACTCAACGCGGACATGATTATGCTTAAGCATCGCGGTCAACTCATCACAGAATCCATTTACCCGGTCGGTTATATTTAAAATTTGCACTTGGACTGGCGCTAACCAGGTTGGCAAATGGCCTGCGGTGTGCTCGAGATAAACACCGATAAAACGTTCGATGCTGCCAAGAATCGCACGATGAAGCATCACTGGTTGATGCTCCTTATTGTCTTCGCCGACGTAACTTAAATTAAAGCTTTTTGGTAAGTTAAAGTCGCATTGTAGGGTGCCTAGTTGCCAAGGGCGATTCAAAGCATCAACAAACATCACATCCAGCTTTGGACCATAGAATGCGCCATCCCCAGGGTTGATCGTATAGGGCAAATTCAATCCCTTTAAGGCTTGCTCTAAAGCTGCTTCCGCTTGATCCCAAACCTCATCGGCGCCCATGCGTTTTTCCGGACGAGTTGAAAAAAATATTTTATAATTGTCCATTCCAAGTTTGCCATAAACCTGATTCAGCAAGCGCATAAAACTAGCAATTTCACCCTGCAACTGATCCAAGGCGCAAAAAATATGTGCGTCGTCCTGGCAAAAACTGCGAACACGAGTCAGCCCATGAATGGCCCCACTTTTTTCAAAGCGATGCAGACGGCCAAAATCGGCCATGCGCATTGGCAACTCACGATACGAGTGCCGATCCGAGGCAAACAACAAACAATGACTTGGGCAGTTCATTGGCTTAGCTGCAAAATCCCGCTCGTCAACTTTGGTAAAAAACATGTTTTCACGGTAGTTTTGATAATGTCCAGATTGATGAAAAAGATCGACATCAAAAATCTGCGGGGTAATGACTTCTTGATAACCATTTTCTTGATAGAGCTCGCGCAAATATTTTTGCAACTCGTGATAGATGGTTGCGCCTTTACCCGTAAAAAAGGGCGATGCTGGGGCAAACGGATGAAAATAAAATAGGCCAAGCTCTTTTCCAAGCTTTCGATGATCGCGCTTTTTTGCTTCTTCTAAATTATGCAGATGCTGCTCAAGCTCTTTTTTGTCGGCAAAAGCTGTCGCATAAATTCTTTGCAGCATCGGATTCTTTTCGTCCCCGCGCCAATAGGCCCCGGCGACGGAAAGCAATTTGAAGGCCTTAATTTGCCCGGTACTTTGCACATGGGGCCCGCGACAAAGATCAAACCAATCACCTTGGTGATAAATACTAACTTCGGGGCTGCCAAGGTCCTCGATGATCTGGACTTTGAAACGCTCTTGCATACCGCTAAAGGTCGAGATCGCTTTGTCCTTATTCCAAACTTCTTTTTTCAAAGGCTGGTCGGCACTTATGATCTCTTGCATTTTCTTTTCAATGATTTCGAAATCTTGCTCTGTAAATGCCCTGGGCGAGTCAAAGTCATAAAAAAATCCGCTATCAATCACTGGCCCGATGGTTACTTTTACGTCGGGCCAAATAGATTGCACTGCCTGCGCCATCACGTGGGCTGCTGAATGGCGAATGACCTCGCTGGCTTCTGCGGACTTCATGGTAACGATTTCAAGTCTTGTTCCATCTTCCAGCGGCAGGCGTAAATCAATAACTTCACGCAAGCCGTTGATCTTTGCCCCCAATGTGTCCTTGGCCAAACGGGGCCCAATGCTTTGCGCAACTTCTAAGGTTGTTGGCTGATGATCAAATATTCGAACCGAATTATCGGGCAAGGTTATCTTAATTTCAGGCATGCTGTTCCCAATAAGACATTAAAATGAGCCGGGAACTGACGAGGTCAGGGAATTTGGGAAAAAATGGAATTTTGAAGCCATTACCATCGGGTATAGAAGTACGGCGAACTGGGGCTTCCGTCAAATGGAATCTTGTCGATCCTTTCAAGCGGGAGGGGCTGAGCTGCAGAACCCCCGAATGGGGAGCGGCCTTCGTGGCCTTGCCGCCCTTGGGTACCGCATCCTGCGGGGGCGGACTCCCCATTCGGGGGTTCTGCAGCTCCGCCCCTCCCGCTTGAAAGGTTCGATTTTTTTGGTTTTTTGCGCAAAAGGCTTTAAACTGCCTGAGTTTATATCGATCTTTACAAGGCCGTAGCCAAATTCTGGAAGACTTGTCGTGGCTAGAGCTAGTGAATCATAGTATATTGTTAGGCCATTCCGATCCAAATTCCAGCTCTTGTCTTGTGATACTATTGACACATTGACTTGGCGATCAATGTTGCCTGTCGCGCTGTTCACTTTAGTCACCGACATTTCTGATTTATCTGGTAAGAAACCAACGATAGAAACGAATCCACGACCGCTAACTAAGACACAGTACGAAGGAACTATGTCAACTTTAGAAAGAGCCACGCCACCATGATTTTGTAGGTGAATTTTTCCGCCTACAAACAACAGACGACGGGGGTTCTTTTTATCCAGCTTGCTTTAGATATTTTGAGCGTTGATCGTAACAATTCCAGGATCTGCCCTTTTTGATTCTTCGAGAAGCCGCTTTGCCAAGTGCTGTGGCGAAGTCGTAAGTCTTTTCATTAAGGACCTTGAAAGAAAAGGAGCTACCATATGGAAAATGGCTATTGCTAGACTTTCTCCTTTTCGGGATTCTGTTCTTTTGCCAAGAAGTAGGCTTGGCTGAAAAATGATTACGCGCTTTAGGTTTAGGGCCTTTACAGCTTCTTCCATTTCGCCTTTGATTCGGTTGTAGTAAATCATTGATCTTGGGTTGGCACCGCTGGCGGATACAACTGAAAATGACTTGCAGGTGTTTAAGCTGGCCACCTTTGCAAAATCCACGACGGCGGTAAAATCCACTTTTTTAAAATTTTCTTGGCTACCTGCTGCTTTGATCGTGGTTCCCAAACAGCAAAAATAAATATCGCCTTTGAGTTCCTGTTGATTTGCAGATAACTCAGCCAAACTGGAGATTAAAACCTCCTTCAGTTTCGGATTTTGAATCTTTACGGACTTTCTGCCAACCGAAACAATCTGCGAGATCTCAGTATCTTGAAGCAGAGCCCGTAGCAACTGAGACCCAACCAAACCTGAGGCTCCACAAATGACGGCGATCATATTCTTCCTAACTTTGGCTTTTTGCGCCAAAATCGACATTCAAAAACTAGGAAAATATTCATCGTAGCCCTTGTCAATTCGATTCTGGTCAGGGATCATTTATACTTTCAGGAGACACCCATATGAATGATTTTAAATGTAAACAACTCTTGATAGGAATTGTTCTATTGTTGGCAGTTTCAAGCCATGCTGATGATCTAAAATTTAGAGTCAATAAGGTCTCTGGAACCAAAGCAATTGTTGAGTTTTCGGAGGCCCCGGTCACTCTTGAACTCGGCAAAACCTATTCGGTCGCGGGCAAAAAAACCCAATCCGAGGAATCAAACTCGGGAAGAGAACATCTTTTATCCATCCAAACTTCTTTTAATAGTCTAACAAAAACACAATCTGGAGTAAGCGCAAACTCAAGTACGACTGTATTGGGCTTTGGCATCGGATGGAATATGATTAATTACGAGCTGATGCTTGTCTTGGGACTATCAACTCTAAAGTACGAAAGCATTAGTTCAAGCTCGAGTTTTCAGGAATTTTCTTTTGATTGGAACTTTACCCCTAATAAGCTTGAAAATGACTCAATCTTTGCATTTCGTGTTGGAAGCATCAACACGGCCGGATCAGGGACCATCGCAATTCGAACATTGCCTGGATTTGTCTATAAATCATTTGCCTTCAGCCCCAGCTGGGCCATTGTACCTGGAATATTCTACCAGTTCGAAACCGCTACGACTTCTGGAGTTTTGGCACAAACCACAGGACTTGTCCTGTCGATCGGAATTTCTAATTACTTTTAGCGTTTAGAATTTTACAGTTTCACCTTTGATTCCGCAAAAAAGATCCCAGTGAGATAATAGATTCGTTGCTTGCCCATTACGAAATTCTTGCTGGCTTAGGACTCTTCCGGGTCCAGCATGGCGCTTTCTAAAAACAATTTTAAACGTTTACTCGATAAGCAACTTTAGGCCTGGCCGCCGATTCAAAACGCAAGCTCAGATTTTCCCTGAGCTAAGCTTGGGAACTGCGGCCTGCTCGTCTGCCTATCAATTAATAGGTAACGTGGTGATGCAAGGCCTCGTGCATTCGTGGATCTTTGATGGCAACCAGATTGTTTTTTTCGAAAAACTTGATCAGGCTCATTAAAAATAATCCTAAAAATCCCACAAGAAGGCCTACTTCGTAAAAGCCAAATACAACTTGGGATTCTTCAGCACCGAACGCAAAGTTAGGGTAAACCAGCCAATAGATGTCTACATACTGCATCACCAAGACCAAAACACAAATTGATGCCAACCAGCCTTCTGTGCGCTTCGCCCAACGTGGAAGCAACGCAATAAATGGCACGATAAACTTAAAAATTAGCAAACTCATGGAGACCATCATCCAGCCTGAGTTTCCAGAGCGCATCAGAAAAAATTCAGTTTCTTCTGGGATGTTAGCGTACCAGATAAGCATAAACTGGCAAAAAGCAATGTAAGCCCAAAAAACTGTAAATGCTTTTAAAAATTTGCCCACATCATGCATATGATCGTCCCAGAAATAACCTTGAACGAAACCCTTGTTGCGCATGTACATTATTAGTAAAATCAAAAAAGCCAACGCACTTTGAAATGAACCAGCAAAAGTGTAAATGCCAAAAATGGTGCTGTACCAAGTTGGCAACAGCGACATCAACAAATCGACACTATATAATGAAAAGAAAATTGCAAAGAATAGAATGTAGGCAATGCTCAAGCCTAAATTTTTATGAGTATGCTGATCCAAGCCATCTTTATCTTGCTGCAAAGAGTGACCAATTATCAGTTTTGAAAAAATCCAGGCACCGACGCCAAACAGCAACATCCGTGCTGCCATAAACCCAACATTTAGATAACTGGTTTTTGCCGCCACCATGGCATTGCTAGCAACTACTTCTGGATCCGCCCATGGATACAGTCTTTTTACTCCAAAAAGCAAAACGATAGAACTGACGACCATCACTGGAATATAACTGGACATGCCCTCGGCCAAGCGGCGAATACTTGCACTCCATCCTGCTTTCGTCAGATGGTTTACCGTGACGAAAAAGAATGCCCCCAAAGCCAAACAAGCAACATAGAAAAAGGCCGTTAGATAGGATGTCCACATTCGGTCAGGATTGTTAATCAGTCCCACAATTACCGTCAGAATCCCGATGGCGATCATAACAAAACTGGCTGTGTTCATTCCCGTGCTAGCTTCAAATTTTTTTATCTGTGGAGCTGCGTGTGATTCTGTAGCTGATCCCATGACTCACCTATTTCCCATTTTGTTGCAGATATCGAATATAGTTCACAACTTGCCAACGGTATTCTTGCGGAATATGCGAGGCATACGACCCCATCAAACCCTGGCCGACAGAAATGACATGATAAATTTGACCATCCGTCCAGCCGCGAATTTTTTCTGTATTCAACGCCGGAATTTTGGTTGGCCACTTCAGCGAGACCGGGCCGTCACCGCCAAGCCGAAAGCCATGGCAAACCGCACAGTTGGTCTCAAAAAACTTTTGTCCCAACATTAAGCTTGCTGGATTGTGATCCCCAGCCAAAGGATTTTTATTTGCCTTTGCCCCGTCAATATCTTTAGCAAAACGATATGGCTTAAAACCAACCGGTTGAGTATTTTCTGCTGGAACACGAGACCCCGCATGATCGGGGAAAAAATCATCGTACTCCTGAGCCTTTACCGAAGGTTGATCCATTAAATCCTGAATCAACTCAACGTTGGGTACAGACTTGTCAGAGCATGCAACCATTATCATTGCAGACAAAGCTATTAAGAAAATCATTTTCATGGTTAAAACTCCGTCTTTTTAATCTCAGCTGCACCAAGAGACCTAAACATTTCTTCGACTTTCTTTTCATCGTACCCAGTATCGTCGTTGGGTATAAATATCGCAAATTTTGAGCAGGTTAAATCCTTATCGATAATCGG
>CALQIT020000025.1 GCA_943330705.2 Streptomyces griseus | reverse complement strand
TCCGAACAGATGGTCAGGTAAAACACGAAACTGGGATGCTGTGACAGCTGTCAAATTAAATCCCTTGAAAGAAAAAGATAAATCGAATACAAGAGAAAAATATCAACAAGCGTGTTGATCAAACACGACAACTATCCTGAAATTTTTCGGATGACTGCTGCTTCCGATTCTGTCTGCCAGTTGTTTGATGATTTTTACTAGCCGCTTTCCCAAGCGCTTGTCTGCAAATTTGCTCTGACTGAGCCCTTCGTCAATCCATGACATTGATGCCGTCCCCTGTTGTGCTGGGGAAAATATTAGCAATGAATCTGGATTTAGGTCAGCCGATAAAACAAGTCAAACTTGTGGGTAATTGAAAGGACCTTCGACGATGTACGATCGAATTTTTGAAACTGAAAATGTAGAAGCAGTCATGGCGCCGAATCAAGTTTGGGTCGGTGACATAAGGTATGTTCACACTAACGAGGGCTGACTTTTTCTTGCAATATTTTTAGATTTATTCACGCGTAAAGTTGTAGGTTTTTCGAGCGACGATAACAAGCGAGTTGAACTGATCATCAATGCCATGGATATGGCGCTAGGAAGGCAAAATGTGAAGGACGGCGAACTTATAGCACATTCAGACCGGGGATCCCAATACTCAAGTGAAGACTATCGAATGAAAATCCAGCAAGCGGGAATCGTTGCAAGCATGTCTAGAAAAGGAAATTGTTGGGACAATGCCCACTGTGAAAGTTTTTTTCATTTGCCAAAAACAGAACTGGTCTACCGAACAAATTTTAAAACCCGAGAAGAGGTCAAGCAAGCAATTTTCGAGTGGATTGAAACTTGGTACAATCGCCAACGTCTTCACTCATCCTTGGGCTACATGAGTCCAGTTGGCTACGAATCTTTGGCGCTAGCAGGATAATTTTTGTGTCCGTTTCATTGGGGGAAGATCCAGACTACGCCAGGAACCAAGAGAACATTTGACTTTTTATCTTTCTTGGGTAAGGTCTCCCTGTGACCGTAAAGAAATTACCAAACCAGCATTTATTTTTTCTCTTTTCTTTTTTTAGCTGTGTCTTTTTGAACCTGGTCTCGAGCTACTATACAGGTAGATAGGACATTTTGTGATTAATGTAACCAAGACTTTTTTGCCTCCACTCGAAGAATACACTAGGTATTTGGAAATGCTTTGGGACTCCCGCTGGGTAACAAACCACGGGCCTCTGCTTAAAAGACTTGAAGGACAGCTAAGCGAGTACCTCGGCTGCAAGTATATTCGATGTGTTAATAATGGAACAGTTGCCCTACAGGTTGCTATTAAAGCTCTTGCTTTGAAGGACGAGGTCATTACTACTCCATTTTCTTATGTCGCGACTAGTTCAAGTCTGGCCTGGGAAGGATGTACACCAGTTTTTGCAGACATAGATTCTGAATGTTTAACCTTAGACCCCAAAAAGATCGAGGCCATGATAACCGGCAAAACCACTGGAATTGTGGCTACACACGTTTATGGAAATCCTTGTGACGTAAATGCCATTCAAGGGATAGCCGACCGCAATGGGCTTAAGGTCATTTACGATGCGGCGCACTGCTTTGGAACTAGATATGCTAACCAATCAGTCATGAACTATGGGCAGCTCTCAACCTTGAGCTTTCATGCAACCAAAATATTTCACACGATTGAGGGTGGGGCGATTGTTTCGCAGGATTCTGAATTAGATAGCAAAGTATCTTCGCTAATGAATTTTGGCCACGACGGACCAGATTCGTTTCGTGTGGCTGGTATCAATGGAAAGCAGTCTGAGTTTCATGCCGCAATGGGCTTGTGTCTTTTGCCTCGCATGGCTGATTTTATTAGCGTTAGGCGAGAACTTTCTAATCAATATGATTCTTTACTCTTAGGTCCTTCAAGTTCTCTCGTGCGTCCAAGGATCAGGGAGAATACCGAGTACAATTTTGCTTACTATCCAATTATTTTTCCTACGGAAAGCATACTTTTAAGAGTGAGTGAAGTTTTAAAAGGGAACGGTATCCTTCCACGGCGCTATTTCTATCCATCTCTATCGACGCTGAATTACGTGGGAAAGTACAATGTGCCAATTTCTGATGATATTTCAAGCCGAGTTCTGTGTTTGCCTCTTTATTTTGAGCTGACTCCAGGGCTCGTTGAGAAGATTAGCAAACTGGTCCTCTCCGCTTTGTGATGGGGACGTGGGAATGAGGCTAACCATCATGCAGGATGCCAGTCGGGTTCTAAAGCCAGGGCTGCTGATTGACGGGGATTAAATACAAAATTACATTGGACCACTTATTTGTTTAGTTGATCGAAAGATCGGTAGTAATACTTGGCCCTCTAAATTCATCTTTTTGATGATAATTGAAGTAGGAGAACGGTCGTGAAAAATAAGGAAATCGAACATTTAGACTCCATAAGCGCATTCTATGAAAAGGGCGACTATATGGACGAACTTATGATTGATCGAGAAATACAAATCATCAAGCAATACAATACTGAAGGTAAAAGTGCTCTGGAGGTGGGATGCGGAAGCGGCTCCTCAACTGAGAGATTGTGCCAAATATTTGATGACCTAGAAGTAATTGAGCCTTCAGCAAAAAACATAGCCTTATTGAAAAACCGCGTCCCCGACATAAAATGCCATGAAGGTCTTTTGGAAAGTTTTTCTTCACAGCGTAAGTTCGACTTTGTCTTATTTCTGAACGTAATCGAGCATGTTGAAGATCCGGTATCCTCACTCAAAGCTCTGGCTGAACTTGTGAAGCACGAAGGCCTAATTTTCGTTTCAGCCCCAAATTGCATGTCTTTAAATAGAAGGGCGGGCTATAAAATGGGACTTCTTGAAAATTATGAAAAAATGGCGCCAAAGGATTTCGAAGTTGGACATCGCCGCTTATATACGGTTGAGATGTTAAAAGATCATTGCGACCAGGCTGGGCTAAAGACAATTGCGATGAAAGGATTGTATCTTAAGCCACTTTCTGAAGGCCAGATGGTGTCACTTGGGGATGCCGCGGTCCGTGCCTTCTATTCTATTGGTGAGGAAATTCCAGAGTATTGCGCTTGCCTTCTCGCTGTTGTTACTAAGAAATATTATTAGATGTAATTATTATTAAAATATTTTTTGTAGGGTCAATAGGGCAGGTGGCGTAACTGGTGATGGAAATCTATGTTTAATTGGAAAAAATTAGGTCTAATTTTCAAGCCTCAAGAGGTTAATGGAAAAGTGTGGCTAAAAGAGTTTGCCCAAGCGCCGTCCACCTTGATTTTCGAGAAATTTGTCAGAGTATATTTTTCTTGCCGTCCCTTGCCGGATCAAAACGGTCAGTATGTTAGCTATTCTGCCTACGTCGATTTAAATAGAAATAATTTATTTGAAGTTTTAAAAATTGCCGAGGAACCAATTCTATCGCTTGGTGAGCTTGGTACTTTCGATGAGTTCGGCACCTATCCTGTCTCAGTAATCAGATGCAGAAGTGAAGTTATCGCATATTATGGAGGCTGGGCGAGGTGTGAATCTATTCCATTTACGGTTTCGATCGGTATGGCCATAAGTCACGATGAAGGTGCGCACTTTACAAAGTTAGGGAAGGGCCCAGTTTTATCCTGCAATATTCATGATCCGTTTGTATTAAGCGGTCCAAAAATTAGAAAATTCAAAGAGTCCTGGCAGTTATTTTATGTGGCTGGGACAGAATGGTTACTAACAAGTGGGCGGCCCGAAGCAGTGTATAAGATTCGCATGGCCAGCTCTAAAGATGGCGTCAATTGGACCAGAGATGGAAAAAATCTGATCGAAAGTAAACTGGAGGATAACGAATGCCAAGCCAGCCCGGACGTATTCTTTCATAACAACAAATACCATATGTTTTTTTGTTACAAATATGCCCTGGACTTTAGGAAAAATGAGCGAGGCTATCGAATTGGGTACGCCTCCTCGTATGATCTCGCCAATTGGGCAAGAGATGATCACAAAGTTGGCATTGACATTTCAGACAGTGGATTTGACGATCAGTCTATCGCATATCCACATGTATTTGAACTTGATGGCGAAATCTATATGCTCTATTTGGGAAATCATGTCGGGCGATTTGGTTTTGGACTGGCCCGACTTGAAGGGCAGTTGCGATGATGAGGGCATTGGTGTTACTATGAAATGGACAAAGTTAGGAAAGATTTTCGATCCAACACAGCATAGACTATCGAGTAATTGTCACGAATTTGCACAGTCGCCTCAATGTTTGGTTTTTGATGCCTATGTAAGAATATATTTTTCAACCAGGGAAAAAGACAAATCGGGGAAATACATTAGTCACATCTCTTTTGTTGATTTGGACAAGGCCTTCGCAAATATACTTCAAATTTCATCGCAGCAAGTAATTCCGCTAGGGGGCCTCGGTTGTTTTGATGAGCATGGAATCTTCCCCATGAATGTCTGTCGAGTTGACGAGAATGTGTTTGCCTATACCACGGGATGGAATAGGCGGGTTTCTGTTTCAACAGATGCCGCCATTGGTTTAGCCATCAGTCGCGATTCTGGGTTATCTTTTCAAAAAGTTGGAAAAGGGCCTGTATTAACATCATCGTTGCATGAGCCATTTTTGGTTGGAGATGCTTTTGTAAGGCAATTTGGGGTTAAGTTTCATATGTGGTACATTTATGGTACCAAGTGGGTTGAAGCTGGCGCTGGGCAGGCGCCGGATAGGGTATATAGGATTGCGCATGCGACCTCTGAAGATGGGATTTCTTGGGAGAAAGAGGGCCGGGCCATCATTGCAGAAAGATTAGATTCTGACGAGTGTCAGGCCCTTCCAACTGTGACCTACTTTGACGATTACTACCATATGTTTTTTTGTTATCGTTATGCTACTGACTTCAGGAAGAATAAAAACAGAAGTTATAGGATCGGGTATGCATATTCTAAGGATTTACAGTCGTGGCACCGGGCAGATTCGGATGTTGGAATAGGTGTTACCGAAGGGGCCTGGGATTCGGACATGTTATGCTATCCACATGTTTTTGAAATGGATGGCGAAATATATCTACTGTATAATGGGAACGAATTTGGTCGTTTTGGTTTTGGCGTTGCAAAGCTGGAAAGATAGGACAGGGAAAAAGTGAATATACGTGGGAAAGTTTTAAGCTTAAGGGCAATTGAGGAGCGGGATTTGGATCTTTTGCAGAAATGGGCAAATGACCCAACTACCCAAAGCGGAATTGGAGAAATTCATTTCCCGAGTTCTATGGATTTTCATAAGTCTTGGTTTCAAAAGCTCAAAGATGATCGTCTGAATCAACGTTTTGTTGTCGATGTACCTGAGGTTGGGATTATTGGAATTTCGAGTATTTTGAATATTGATTGGCGCAATCGACATGCATGGCATGGTTTAGTGCTTGGGGATGCTAGCCATCGGGGAAAAGGATATGGGGTGGATGCGATACTAGCGACTATGCGATATGCCTTTGAGGAATTAAACTTAGAGCGGTTAGATGGATCTATAATTGAATACAACAAAATATCAATTTCAACATATTGCGGGAAAAAAGTTGGTTGGAAAGAAGAGGGGCGGAGAAGAAATTATTTTTTCCGCAATGGCAAGTACTGGGATCAAATTATTGTTGGATGCACGAAGCAGGACTACCTTGAGCTAATCGAAGAAACAAATTATTGGGTATTGGGATAGTTATGAACTCAAAACGCGACTATGATAAAGAGCTTTCAGATTCTAAAGGGACAAAATATGCATACAATTTTGATATTGATGTGATGCACCCGTTTATGCTCAGAGCCTTTGAAAACTTTTTTATCAAAGGGAGCTTTCTGGAGCTCGGCAGTTCTCGGGGTGATTTTACTTCTCGATTTTTGCCTATTTTTGATGACATAACCTGTGTCGAATCGTCAAAAATGGCAGTGGATGAGGCTAGGCGGAAGTTTGGTGAGCGAGTGACGCTATTTAACGCAATTTTTGAGAACGTAGATCTTCCAAAGAAATATGATAACATTGTCATGACGCATGTTTTAGAGCATCTAGATGAACCCATTTCTGTGTTGACGCGAATCAATAATGAGTGGCTAAGCGAGGGCGGTAAGCTTCTTCTTGTTTGTCCCAACGCCAATGCCCCTTCGCGCCAGATCGCAGTTAAAATGGGCCTAGTTAGTCATAATGCAGCAGTCACTGTTGCAGAAGCTGAGCATGGTCATCGGCGTACATATTCATTGGACACTTTGGAGCGTGATGCAACCGTTGCAGGCCTAAAAGTCACATACAGATCAGGCATATTTTTCAAGGCACTGGCTAATTTTCAGTGGGATCAGTTGTTACAAACTAACATTATTTCTAAAGACTATTTAGAGGGTTGCTACAAATTGGGACAACTATATCCAGATTTGTGCTCCAGTATAATGCTGGTTTGCGAACGAGGTTGACCAAAATATCCATCATGGTTAAGGCGGGAATTGTTTTTCTATTCACCAACTAATTCATAGCCTGTAGTGAGGATCTCGCGAACTTTTTCAGATGAATTAAACATCAATATATCAATGATAGAAAGCCAGGGTACGAATTCATTTTCGAATTGAGGATATTCCAAGATATTTGTTTTAAGAAATTTTAAGTCTAGCCCATTCATTTGAAAGACTTCCGTCGAGTATAAGGCAGTGCCGCCGATAGCATTTACATAATTACTGGCCCCGATGGCTTTGCATAGCGCAAGTACTTTTTCCTGGCCTCTAATTTCGTGATTGATAGAGATGTCCGAAGACGTTACTATTTTTGTGGTAATGCCCAAGTGTGTGCATGTTTGAACGATTGAATAGAACAGATAGTGAAAAAGGTTATCGTCTTTATGCCGTACAATATCTTGAATCAATGGAAAGATCTGCATAAAATAAGGCGCTCTTCTGTAGTTGCCTTCGATTTGCTTCAAAAACTTTTCCCGATCGAAATCGGTAGATAGTGTCCGCTCAGAAATATTCAGAAAGTCGGAATCTTTTTTCAAAGGAAGAGAAAAGATAGTATCCAACCCATTTTGCAGTATTCGATTGCGATTGATCCAACCCTTCTTGGTGTATTTAACGTTATCATATATAATAAATATGTCGACACTTGAAATTAATTGGAAATATCCAATATATGGGAAGAAATAGGGTTGCATAATTGCGGCAGTGATCACCGAGTCTCCTTTCCGCGAGTGATTGTCAATACTCGCAATAAGTCTAATTTCAATTGTAGGAGATAATCATAATAGGTAGGCATTGAATTCACTCGCCTTCTTGTTGTTAACACAATGAATTAACTTGTGGGTAAGATGTCGGTTTTGGGAGTTGTGACAACTGGGTTAGTTGCGCAGTTTCTGCTCTGCGGTTATGTTGCTGGTAAATTATCTTTGGGGACAAGCTTACTCTGGCCTTGATTATGTTATAGTGTTCGCATAAGAGTCTTTTTAGGGTCGTGGCGCCATGACGTGGGGCCGTTTTAGGTTGAGAGGGGCGCCTGCGTGAGTACACAGATTTCTAGTGCAACAAATGAGCTATCAGGGGGGATAAAGTTAATATCTGTTTGTTTTGCAGTATATAATAATGAAGGCTCACTTTCTATACTCTACGAACAGGTCGTTACCCAGGTCTTAAACAAATTTCCACAATATATGTTCGAGCTAATATTTGTTAACGATGGTTCTAGTGATAATTCTTTGGCGGAAATTTTGGAAATCAAAAAAATAACCGGCGACGTAAGGATCAAGATTATTTCTTTTTCCAGAAATTTCGGTCAAATGCCTGCGATTCTTGCGGGCTGGCATAATGCAAAGGGTGACGCAGTAATAAATCTAGCCGCCGACTTGCAGGATCCACCGGGTCAATGTGTAGCTATGATTCGGGAGTGGGAAAGGGGCAGTGATGTTGTTATTTCGTATAGAAAGAGTCACAAAGCATCGTTTTTAAATAAGGTCACCTCGAGAATGTTCTACAAATTGCTCTTGCCGAGTGTGCCTCCAGGTGGGTTTGATTTTGCCCTGTTGTCCCGAAATGCGATGGATGCCGTCAATAGTATCAAAGAAAGAAATAGTTTCTACCAGTACGATATTCTATGGGTTGGCTTCAATGCTAAATTTATTCCATACGATAAGGTGGTGAGGCCTATCGGTCGCTCACAATATAGCCTCTCAAAAAGGCTGGGCAGTTTTATGACTGGATTCATAAATGTTAGCTATTTTCCTTTGCGATTTATGTCCTTTTTGGGCCTATCTTTCACACTCGTGGGGTGTTTATATTCGTTGAGTATTGTATATGCCTATTACTTCAAAGCGACCCCGTTTCAGGGTTGGGCGCCAATCATGATTCTTCTGCTAATTATTGGCGGATTGATTATGTTAATGCTGGGTGTTTTAGGCGAATATGTGTGGCGAGTTTTTGATGAAGTTAAAAAGAGACCTAGCTATATTGTTCAAAAAAGGTGGGATTGAGCTATATGTCGCAAGATAAGTTTGCACTAGGGATGGTCGAGTATAAGGAGGAGGATTTTAATTCCACTCCTGATCTTGATAGTTATCAGTATAGTTTGTTTGGCAAATATTTGACAGGAAAGGCGTTAGAGCTTGGAGCTGGCGCTGGTCGCATTTCCAAGCTTGTTGTTGGGAATCTAAATGTTAGTGAGATCGTCCTGAGCGAGCCGTCAGCCTATTTTTTCGACCATCTGGTAAAACAGGTACCAAAGAGCTCTAAATTAAAATGTATTCAGGGCCAATCTGGGGAACTTGTCGGCAAATATTCTAACTATTTTGACTGTGTGTATTCCGTTGATGTGATGGAGCATATAGAAAATGACAAGAGGTTCTTAAACGAATGCTACGAGATGTTAAAGTCCGGTGGTCTATGTATAGTTCTGGTTCCGGCAGTCCAATTTTTATATTCCAATCTTGATAAGAGCATTGGTCACTATCGACGATATGATAAAAGTCTTGTCAAAAAAACAATTGCTGAAACTCCCTTTATTATTGAAAGCATGTCTTACAATAATTTTGTGGGATTCTTGGCTTCATTATGGTTCATAAAAATAAAAAAGCTCGATTATCAGTCCCCTTCGAATAAGAAGCAGTTCATGTTTTTGGCTCGAGTTTACTCTAGATATGTGATTCCCATAGTCCAATTTGTTGAAAGGGTTGTTCCAGTGCCAATAGGTCTGAATTTGACAATTATTCTAAGGAAGAAGTAGGCCGTTCAATTTGACCAAACTGCGCGGTTTCTCTCTTAGCAAGCAACTGAGGCTTAAGTGTTGCTACAGGGAAAAGCTAAGCCGAGGCAATGTCCTTGTCGGTGACTAGCATATAGAGGAAGATCAGCATTATTAATGGAGTGACAATCACAGAAGTACTGACCCCAATTGGAAACACATAGTAGGCCTTAGGAATTAGGAGCAGGCTAAATAGATATATGAAATACTTTTCATATCGAGTTTTTTCACAGCTATTGATGTAGAGCAAAAGTGGCGTAAAAATGTGAATGAGTTTATAATCACCGGATACATTGGGTAGCAGGCAGAAGAGAAGCACCAAAATACAAACTTGTCTCCAATAGCTCAACGTTTTTGAGCGATAAACAAAAATGGCAAATGCAGCATATGCGATAAAAGTGAAGATAGCGTAGTCATGCAATAGACGCCCCGAGTGGCTTACAAAATACTGGGTCATAGGCTCGCCCATAAGTAGACTGCGAGTGTAATAGTAAGACTTTACAAGGGCAAAAAGGGAGTGCCCAAACGCAAATCCGGCATTTCCAATTATATAATGCGTGAAATACAGGTCAAAAAATGAATTTGAATTAGTAACAGTTTCTTGGATATCTTTTGCGAGAAATAAACTGAGCCCAAGAAGCAGTAGAAATAAGCCAAGAACTCCCAATTCTTTGTATCGTTTTTCTTTAAGGTATAAAATGAAAAAAACCGCAGGAAATAATTTCATTCCGATAGCGAGGGCTAGAAAAAATGATGCCCAGTAATATCGCTTTTGTTGAAACAGGAAGGCAAATAGGCTTACAAAAATAAACATGTAGGCCTCAAGGTTTCCGCGATCAAAGACAAATAGAAATGGATAACTCATTAGCCCGATAATAAAGATATTTCGAATAGTTTTTTTGGTTGGGAGGCTAGATATCTTTAGTACTCGGTAGCAAATGCAAATGAAATAGAGAATAAAAATATTTATAAATACCGCAAACGCTGTATTTTTTTGAAGCCCGGAAAAAAGAAATAGAAACAGATTTACTGTGGGGAACATAGTTACGCTAAATCTATACTTTTCAAAGGCATCGTAATAATTATAGAAGTCCATAAAGTGGTCTGCAGGCAGGACCAAAAATGTATCCCATGGATAGGTCAGTCCGTAGTGGCTTCCCGCCGCATAATGGAAGGCAACAGCGAAAAACAGGCCGACCCAGATGAATCCGGAAAGGATGTTGATTTTTCGTTGTTTATCTTGAATTTCCCATAGGGATTTTTCTGGAAGTTGGGCCACTATTTTTTGCTCCTGCGTGTCGTATAGACTTAGAAATCAAGTGTTTCCCTTTTTCAATTTAAAAAGCTATCTGCGAGGCGTAAGTTTTAGAATTTGTGGAATCAGCTTACGCCCGACTTATTCAAGACGGCTAATATATCCAATGCCGTCGAAATCAATTCGACCTGCTTCGATAGCAAAATAGTCCGCCAATGCCTGCTTGCTTGCGGTAACGACATATTGCTTTGCTCCTAGGCTTATTAATGTCGAAAGAGGGCCTTGCCGCCAGTGGTAGGCGACCCAAGGAATAAAGAAGACCTGAGGGCTTCTAGATCGATGTTTGCAAATTCGGAGAAGCAAATCCCAGTCTTGCGCAGCTTCGTACCCTCTCTGAGTCCTCCCAGTTCGCGAACAAGGGCCGTCTTAACGGCTAGTAAATGGCAGCAGTAGTTAATAGCCCCAAGTCGCTTGCGATCCCAGATGCCTTTGTCCGTAGGAAAAAAGAGGCAGTCTTTAGCATCAATCTTGTCTTCATTTGTGAAGATGAAGTCAAATTCATTGCCAACCTGATTTATCTTCCAAGCAACCAGCAGTAGGGCAATCGGATCAATAAGATCATCATGTTCTAGAAAGCAGACGACTTCGCCAGTGGCCAGTGAAATCGCTTTGTTTGACGCCATAGAAATATGGGCACCGGTTGGAAGTACTACTAACTTAATGGGTAAGCCGTTGGCTTGATGTGATTCAATAAGGCTGATTAACTCAGGCTGTTTCGATCCATTGTCGCAAATACAGAGCTCCCAATTTTTGTAATTTTGGATTGATAGGCTGCGACTAGCCTCGTCGAGCCAAAGAAGGTTTGAGTTATGGACTGGCATGATGACTGACATCAGGGGTTTAAAAGGAAGCTTGTTGCGTGCAATCCGCCAACATAAGATTGGACCTCTATTTTTTTTCTCGCATAACTATTTGCCAGTTCGCAGATACTACCGGGCAAGGAATCGGCTGATTTTATATCGGCGGCATTTTGGCAGTTGGTTATTTCAGGATCAAGAGTTTGCAATTAAAGATATGGTCAAGATCTTGTTGGTTGAAAGGCAAAAGTGGCAAAAAGTAAAAGCCACAGTCCTGGGGACGATAGATGGATTGCTTTCACGAATGGGTGATTTTGAGGGGGCGACCTATGTTACTCCAAAGGCACAAAAATATTTTGTTGAGTTTCGCGAAGAAATAGTGCCCCTTTTGCCAGCAGGGACATCAGATAGGGTCATGGATTTGGGATGTGGCTCTGGAGAAACTTCCGGATTTTTGAAGGAAAAAGGCCGTTTTAAGTGGGTTTGTGGGGTCGAGGGTAGTTTTGAGGCCGCCGCAGTGGCTCGCAAAAGGCTGGACCAGGTATTAGAAGGCGACATTGAGAAAATAGAATTCCCGTTTGATCCAAATAGTTTCGATATTATTTTGGCATTAGATATCTTAGAGCATTTGGTCGACCCCTGGACTACGATAAAGAAATTGCATGGCCTTCTTAAGCCCGGTGGGCGGTTGATCGTCAGCGTACCCAATGTGCGCCATTACAGCGTCATTATTCCACTGCTGTTTCTGGGTGACTGGCGATACGCGCAAGAAGGTCTATTGGACTCAACCCATATTCGTTTTTTTACGCGAAGGACGGCTAAAAAAATATTTTTGGCCCAGGGATTTAAAATCGAAAGAATGGACCAAACCGGCGGTAAAAAGGGGATCGGCGCCATTATGAATAGGCTAAGTTTGGGGATATTTCGTGAGTTTTTTATTTTCCAGAACCTATTTACCTTGCGGAAATAGCCTTGTCTGAGGGCTCATTTTCTATTAGGTTTGGTGGCCTATGATAACGTCGCAAAAATCCCCTTGGATTCTGGTCACCGGTGCCGCCGGCTTTATTGGCTCAGCCTATCTGCGAGAGGCCCTTGCTCAAGGTCGGCGCATTGTTGTGTTAGATGCTCTGACCTACGCAGGGCATCTTGGAAATATTCAACCCCTTCTGGCGGCGGAAAAATGCGAGTTTATAAAAGGCGACATTGGGGACTTTGATTTGGTCAGTGGCTTATTTGAAAAATATCTCTTTCAGGCAGTGGTTCATTTTGCGGCAGAGTCCCATGTCGATAACTCGATCAGCGGTCCTTGGGCCTTCGTTAAGACAAATATCATTGGCACCTTTAATCTACTTGAGGTCAGTCGAAAGCATTGGTCGGCTTGGGGAAATCGTATTGAAACGGCCGACTTAAAAAAATCCTTTCGCTTTGTCCATGTTTCCACAGACGAAGTTTACGGCGAGCTCGGTCCCGAAGGTATGTTCTCTGAAAACAGCCCGCTGGCGCCAAATTCTCCGTATTCTGCAAGCAAGGCTTCCAGTGATATGCTGGTGCGGGCTTGGCACCATACTTACGGTTTGCCAACCATTACTACGAATTGCTCAAATAACTATGGTCCTCGCCAGTTTCCAGAAAAACTGATTCCCCGTATGATCGTCAATGCGCTGAAAGGCGAAGCACTTCCGGTCTATGGCAAGGGCGCCAATGTTCGTGATTGGATTCATGTCGAAGACCATGCCCGTGGTGTACATCTAGCCTTAGAAAAAGGAAAAATTGGGGAAACCTATTGTTTTGGCGGAAACTCTGAACGAGCTAATTTGAAAGTAGTTGAATTGATTTGCCACGAACTCGATCAAAAAATTCCGCGGAAGGAAAAAAAATCCTACCGCGAACAAATCCAATTTGTGACGGATCGCCTGGGGCATGATTTTAGATATGCGATTGATGATAACAAAGCCCAGCGCGAGCTTGGTTTTGCAAGAAAATATTTAGATCTTGAATCTGGATTGAAGCAAACAGTGGCCTGGTATTTAGAAAATGCGGAGTGGCTTGCTGCCGTCGCCGACAAACAGGGAAAGTGAGAATAGAATGAAGGGGATTATTCTGGCTGGGGGCAGTGGGTCCCGCTTGTTTCCAGCGACTAAATCAATTAGCAAGCAGTTGCTGCCAGTTTATGACAAGCCTACCATTTATTATCCCCTGTCTACCCTAATGCTGGCGGGTATTCGGGAAATCTTGATTATCTCGACGCCGCGGGATCTGCCGATGATCGAAGACTTGCTAGGAGATGGCTCGCAGCTAGGATTGCAGCTTTCCTACATTTCGCAGGCCAAGCCTGAGGGCATTGCGCAAGCATTTATCTTGGGTGAAAAGTTTATCGCAGAACAGCCAACCTGTATGATTTTGGGTGATAACATTTTTTATGGCCATGAATTGCAAGCCTTGGTGACCGAGGCCTCCGTGTTAAAAAGTGGAGCCATGGTGTTCGCCTACCACGTGACGGACCCTGAGCGTTACGGAGTTGTTGAATTTGATGCCCAGAAAAAAGCAGTTAGTATCGAAGAAAAACCGAAACTTCCAAAATCCAACTGGGCAGTGACTGGATTGTATTTCTATGATGGAAAAGTCAGTGGCCATGCGAAAACCTTGAAGCCCTCCAAACGCGGGGAGCTCGAGATCACCGACCTGAATAAGCTTTATCTTGAACGGTCCGAGCTTACTGTAAAGTGCCTAGGTCGCGGAATGGCGTGGCTTGATACCGGAACCCACGAAAGTTTGCTTTCTTCGTCGCAGTTTGTGCAAACGATCGAACATCGCCAAGGTTTAAAAATCGCCTGTATCGAAGAGATCGCCTACCTTAAAGGGTTCATATCTCGTGAGCAATTGATTCAGCTAACCGAATCCTATCCCAATAGCAGCTATGGCTTGTATTTAAAGAATTTACTTAAGTTTGAGTCGCCGCAATGATTTTAGTCATCGGAAGAAATGGGCAGTTGGCCCAGGCCTTTCAGACGGTACTGTTATCTTTCAAAAGTAGCTATGGCAGCGCTCAGTATTTGGGCAGGGATGAACTGCAGAGTATCGACGGCGAAATATTTTCTCGGCTAAAAAGGCTGCAACCAAGCTTGATCATCAATACGGCTGCCTATACCGCCGTTGATAAAGCTGAAACTGATCGCGATGCTTGTTTTTTGCTGAACGTGACCTTGCCCAAAATATTAGCTGAATACTGCGCCCAGGCCTCAACCCCTTTGGTTCATTATTCCACTGATTATGTCTATGCCGGAGTTGGAACAACTCCCCATGTGGAAAGCGATCCGACAGCCCCTTTAAATTATTATGGCGAAACCAAGCTTCGCGGTGAAATGGAAATCAATTCGTCTGGATCAAAATTTCTAATTTTTCGTACCTCATGGGTTTTTAGTTCCGTCGGAGTTAACTTCGTGAAGTCAATGTTACGTTTGGGCGCCGAGAAAGATACTCTGAGCATAGTTAGCGATCAGTGGGGGGCGCCTACTTTTGCAGATGACCTTGCCCTGGCAACACTGCAGATTCTGGAAAAGCAGAAGAATAGCTGGCGATCTGGAATCTATCACCTGGCAAACGCGGGCGAAACCAACTGGTATCACTTCGCAGAGAAAATTTTTGCCAACGCGACCAATCAGCAAGCTCTGAAAATTAAATTATTAAAGCCGATTCCTTCCAGCGAGTTTCCGACACCGGCCAGACGACCAGTTAACTCTCGGTTATCGATGGCTAAAGTGGCTAGGGATTTTGGGATTCAAATGCGGCCATGGGATGTGGCGCTTATGCAAATGCTTTTCGATCAGCGGATTTGACGGGTACTTCTTGAGCAGGATAGGTTGTAGGTATGGAAGTTGAAGAATTTCAGATTGCTGGACCATTGTTGATCACACCGAAGGCACATGCAGACGCCCGTGGTTTTTTCGTTGAACGTTTTAAAAAAGATTTTTTTGATCGGCTTTTACCTAATGTGAATTTTGTTCAGGATAATTTTTCGTTGTCAGCAGCTGGAGTGCTTCGCGGTATCCATTACCAATATGATTTACCCCAAGGTAAGCTTGTTACCTGTTTGAATGGTAAAATATTTGACGTTGCGGTGGACATTCGAAAAGATTCGAAAACTTTTGGTCAGCATGTAGGAAAAATACTGAGTGGCGACCTGCCGCAGTGGCTCTGGGTCCCCGCTGGTTTTGCCCATGGATTTTGTGTGATCGGAAATGAGCCCGCAGATGTTCTTTATAAAGTAAATGTACCATACGGCCCCCAGGGTGAGGGCGGGATTGTTTGGAATGACGTGGATCTCAAAATTCCGTGGCCAATCCAAAACCCATCACTCAGTCCCAAAGACGAAGTTCTGCAGTCCTTTGCAAATTACAGCAAAGCCCCTAAGTTTTAGTTGTTATTTTAAATTTTTGCTCTTGATCAGCTGCGCCTGGAAACCAAGGCACGAAACTTTCGCCTCAGAATTGGACTTCTCATTTTGGCCTGTTTATCGATTATCGTGTTGTCAAAATAGTATTAGACGTTCGCGCAATCTCACGTTGATAATCTGAACAATTTCATGCACATATGGGACTGTTGGGGCTGGCACAAACGCTGCAGTTGTGATCCAGTATGCAACTTAGGAACAGCAATAAACTACTAACTTACTTGGGGGAATTTAAGATGAAATCTTTAAAAAAAGCCGTGATGTCAGCAGTTCTTGTTCTATCTTTTCAGACGACAGCGCAAGCTATTGATGACCTGATGCTCGGAAGTGATGCTCTGCTCGGTCCTGTCGTAGCACGAACTAGAAGCCTTAAATTTGACTTTGCTAGATGTGCTGCAAATTGGACATCGACGGCCAATGGGTCTCAACGGACCGGCGGGTGTACCCTAAAGGCACCTTTTGCGGCTAAGAAGAGCTATGAAAACTTAATAGGGAATCTTGGGCCTTGGTATCATTACAATTTATTACCGGCTACGTATCCCGTTTCATTGAGTGTTAGCGTAGGATTAGACGGAATCATTGTAAGATATGATGCATTTTTAACGTCGATTCCTGGTGCACCAGCGTTTTCAAATCCGACATATGCCGATTGGGAGACCCACATTAGAGCGGGAATTGCAGAGCTCGCAAAAACTTCAGGTTCAACAACCGCCGACGTGATTCACATCCAGTATCAAACCGTTGCACCAGCCGCGACAAGCACGCTAAGCACAACAACCACTCTAGCCCCATAATCGTGCAATTGCCCCATCCCGAAAAGGGATGCGGGCATCCCGCCGCAAGCAAGAGCCTTTCTCAGCCAGCAGTTCCACTGTTGTGATTTTTGACGGAGGGGCTGCCCAGATTCCCGCTTGAATCTCCGCTCAGGTAGCGAAGTTCGCGAACCCAAAGCACCAGATGAATCCAAATCAAGTGGGCTACGGCAAGATGGGTTAGCTTCATCCACAGTGGGTAAAGCAAAAAAAGTGTGCTGATACCAAACGCAATTTCAAAACCGGCTAGGCCCGCAAGGCGAGTGCCGCGGGACTTCAGGGTTGTTTCATTTTCGAAATCCAAACTGAAAGGGCGAGGCTGCCGCCAATTAAAATTCCCAAAATCGGATGAATTCCACGCAGGCGAATCAGGTAATGCGAGCCCGCTGCAAAATCCTCCGCTAAGCCCCCCAGCAAAGATTGCGATGGAAATAGGGTGCTCGAAAGTGAGGCGACGGCCCCCGTGCAACCAAGAAGTGCAAAGGCCCAAACACAAGACGTCGCAATTTTTTGGAAATTTAATGTGGCGTTGGTCCAAGGACTTTCTACGCGTCGTCGCCAATGATAGACTTCTATACAAGTCGATCGCCAACACTATCAGAGCTAGATCTGGTACTTGGCCAAACTATCAAAAAACTAACGCGGTACCTGGAGCGCCAAAAGATCATCGTCAAAGATAACGATAACGAGTTCCAGCTGGAAATCCCAGCGGAAGACAGCTTTGCAAAGCTGCAGGAAAGTTCGGTGACTTACAGATTTGCCACCGGTCCAAATAAGGGCAAAAAAGCCATGGTGTTAAAGACCGTGCCGGAAACAGATCATACAACAAACTGGGGTTTGGTGGTAAAGAACTCTGGGTTCAGCCTGATACCGTTCCGAAGTTGTTGGGATTTTCTAAGCGTCAACAGTCACTCCCAAAAAAGTTAGTTTGATATTTGAGTCCATGCCCATCTTCGTGCATTAAACGAAATTTAGAAAATGAATTAAGGTTCAGATTTCGTTGTTCAGGTCAGTTCATGGGGGAGCTGATTGGAATTAATTCAGCTAAAAACGCACGAGAAGTTTGGATGTATATTTATGCCTTGGGATTGAAAAGATCTATCACCAAACAATTCATTTCTTCATCTTCAGATGGGTGAACAGCTTTCATAAAGTTTTCAATAAATTTTGAAATCATAGATCTTAAAATTTCTGCATCTTTTTTTAAGTGGATTTTGCCTTCTCCGGTTAGGTACCTTCCATCTGGAGTTTCTGGGACGGAACACTAGGGGGCCAGGTCACCAGATCGACTATTTAGGGAATTAAAGTACTATCATTTTCCTAGATAAACTCTCTAAGAAGCTCTAAAAAATGAATGCGAACGGCGCATTAAGTCTGAAGCCGTTTGCGCTGTGCGATCAAATACAATTTATGTTAGATGGAATCACGACGGCCCACGCGCCATATTTTTTACCTGGCACGAACTTTATTCAGGATAGTTCTTCGTCTCGAAATTGCACTTCTCATTTTGGCCTGTTTATTGCGTGTTCTATTGTTCAAATGGTTATAGACAATCGCTCAATCCTAAGTTGATAATCTTTTCAATTTCAATCACATAGGGGCTTATGGATGTTGGCATGGCCGCGGCGGTTATGATCCACTATGCAACTTTGGAACAGCAATAAACGAATAACTTACTTGGGGGAATTTAAGATGAAATCTTTAAAAAAAGCCGTGATGTCAGCAGTTCTTGTTCTATCTTTTCAGACGACCGCACAAGCCATTGATAACGTGATGGCTGGAAGTGATGTTTTACTCGGTTCTGTCGTAGCTAGAACCCGAAGTTTTAAGTTTGATTTTGCTAAGTGCGCTGCAAATTGGACATCGAGGATCTCGTATAATACCTATCTTGGGGGCTGCGCACTAAAAGGAAATTTTGCAGCAATGAAGAACTATGAAACCATAACTAGTCGCCAGAATAGCATTAATTTTGTTTCACCCACGGCATCGTACAAGGGTGCTATTGTCGTTAGTTTGGATCAAATTACGGTTTCTTACCAATTATATGGGTCAGCAGAAGGCAAGCCGCCAGTGACCTACTTACAGATGGAAGCCGAAATTAGAGCTAAAATGGCAGAACTTGCGGCGGCTTCGGGTTCAACATCAAGCGACGTGATTCACATCCAGTATCAAACTGTTGTACCAGCCCCGACAACCACAACAACCACTCTAGCTCCATAATCGTGCAAACTTGCCCCATCCCGAAAAATTGGAGTCACGCCAGTGACCCTATCGCAGTGAACGTCGGGCTTGTAAAACAATCGGTCAAATCAGAAGCGCTCAGAGATACAAACCGATACCAAATCCAGAGCAGGAAAAGCTTGAGTGCCTCGCCGATTTGATTTCAGTTTTCCACAGATTTTTCAATTTTCAGGATTTTCTTTGTGGATAACCCAGCTTCCTGGGGGGGGATTTTCTGAAGACCTGCAATTTCTACGCTGGTTGCATTTCCTGAAGATTCAATGTTGATCAAAAATCCCATCACAAAACAATCGATCCGATTGATTCCCCACTTCAAACCAAACTCTACCGACTTCCCAGCTTTTCCGCGAACTATCGCTTACAGCTCTGACATCTGAAGATGAATGATCTTTTTTGACGCCACAAAACCCGTTTCCAGAAAAAACAAAATCTGCGGCAACAAAGCGCCCATCAGATTCGATAACCGCTTGATTTCTACTGAGGCTTTCCCGCGGAGCTTGCGTTCGCCCTGAGCCAAAACTGACGTGATCAAATTCTGCAGCTCTTTCACAGTGTGATACATCTTTTTCCCAACTTTTCTTTTCTGCTCCTTGGTCTTCGCAAATAAATGCGAGTTCCTCGCCAAGCTCTTCACTTTGCTGGAGATCTCTTTGGCTTTCGCCTTGATATTTGAAAACTTGCCGCCAACTTTCTTCAATCCCCCGACAACCAAATCTGTGAACCTTTTCATTAGACCCACTTCGTTCGGATACGGGACCATGGCCGCCTGGGCCGTCGTATCCGCCATCAATCGCGAGCTGTCCAGGATCCCGATTTCTTCTGCATGTAATAAAAATTCTTTGTTGAAAATCGCCATTCCCTCCGGACCCATCATCTGCGAAAATTCGAAAATCGTGATGTGATCCGGATTCCAAGTCGAATCCATCAAATTGCACAGATACCTTGCCGGTGCGTAATGCGCGATTAAATCCTCGGCTTGCCGATAAGTGATTTGCCGCACTGACATCAGCGCGACTGCGCCTAAAAGCTCTTGGTAATGTGGATCTGGACCCACCATCGCTTTCACTTTTGAAGCGCGGATATCCTGGGCAACTTCGATCAGCTTTGACCACGGGGTCATATCTGTCAGCTGAACTAATTCGTGTTTGTCTTTGATCACGATATGCGCTGACTTGGGATGAATACCGTCGAAAAAACCCATTTGCTTGGGATTTGTCATCTCTGATCCTTTGATTGGTGGTTGGCCATTGCCCGCATGTCAGTGAACCCGAGGAAACCATACGCGCGATAAAGCCCTATCTGGAGCGTTTATCTGAGATTTGGCAAATCAAAGTCCTTTTGTTACGACTAAAGATCTTCAGATCTGGACAAAACCAAGAACAAGTCCTTCAAATCAAATTTAATGCCTTAAGCCGTTTTACGACATTGGCCTATTACTTGCTCTACATTGCTGCAACAAAAGCCTATCCAATAGTGGTTAGCACAAATAAGGGGTATAAAATGAAAATGATTTTAGTGGGTTTGTTATTTTTGTCGGTAGCGGCAAAAGCTGCAGTTCCAGTCTCTGTGAGTTCATTTAAAAACAAAGTGGGACAAACATCTTGTGATTACAACTGGGGATGGTGGAGCTTAAATTTAGATTCTGCATTTCAAGATATGTTGATTACAGAATTAAGTAAAAATAGTTCTTTAGATATTTTAGAAAGAGAAAATATTGAAGCTATTAATAATGAAGAAGTTGAGCTGGTTAACTCATCAAGATCCCATCATAAAATTAGAAAAGGCGGCTTTGAAAAAGCACGATATACAATTATCGGAGCCGTCACAGGTTATGAGTATTGTGCTGAGAAAAAGAAGGCGAGCATTGGCGTCAGTGCTGTTGCAGGCTTTCTGGGATTAGGTGGTGCCGCAGGCCTAGTCGCTGAACAAATTAGCGAAATTGCTGTGTCTAAAGCGACTGCAAAAGTTATTATTGATGTCCGTGTAGTTGATACCGAAACTGGAAGAATTGTAAAAACAATAAAATCTGAAGGCACGGCGGAGAGAAGTAATTTTAATATTAATAGTGATCTTGCAAGCTACGAAGCTGCTAGTGAAACCCCAGTAGGTGAAGCTTCAAGACAAGCAGTTGAAAAAGCGGTCGCTGGAATTATACCAGCATTAACAAGTAAAGTTGCAAAACGGTAATTAACTATGAAATTCACGACGGGATTGCTTTTTTTAATATTCATAAATGGGTCTATTGTTCAGGCTGGTCCATTTGGAATAAGAGAAAGAATCAATCTTCGTCCGATTAAGTACGGTTTGTATCAGGTAGAAAATTTTATAAATGATAGCCTTCAAATAAATTACGGCGCAAAGCTATCGAAGGTTTGTCTGACAGCTAAATCTGAACGAGAATTAATAAAAGATTTGACTCAGGATTCGAATATCAAATGTTTGTATAGAATTAAACGAAATTTAGAAAATGAATTAAGGTTCAGATTTCGTTGTTCAGGTCAGTTCATGGGAGAGCTGATTGGAATTAATTCAGCTAAAAACGCACGAGAAGTTTGGATGTACTTATCAGGCAGATTGATTTCCCATCACAAATTACATTATATCGGCGAATGCAAAAATCAGTACTTAAGTACTCATCAAAATTTTTGAATCCATAATCGTGCAATTGCCCCATCCCGAAAAGGGATGCGGGCATCCCGCCGCAAGCAAGAGCCTTTGTCAGCCAGCAGTTCTTTTGTTGTGATTTTTGACGGAGGGGCTGCCCAGATTCCCGCTTGAATCTTCACCCAGGTAGCGAAGTTCGCGGACCCAAAGCACCAGATGAATCCAAATCAAGTGGGCCACGGCAAGATGGGTTAGCTTCATCCACAGTGGGTAAAGCAAAAAAAGTGTGGTGATACCAAACGCAATTTCAAAACCGGCTAGGCCCGCAAGGCGAGTGCCGCGGGACTTCAGGGTTGTTTCATTTTCTTTTACCAACTGAGTTGAAATCCAAACTGATAGGGCTAGGCTTCCGCCAATTAAAATTCCTAAAATTGGATGAATTCCGCGCAGGCGAATCAGGTAATGCGAGCCCGCTGCGAAATCCTCCGTTAAGCCCCCCAGCAAAGATTGCGATGGGAATAGGGTGCTCGAAAGTGAGGCGATGGCCCCCGTGCAACCAAGAAGTGCGAAAGCCCAAACACAAGACGTCGCAATTTTTTGGAAGTTTAAAGTGGCGTTGGTCCACGGGCTAATTGCGCGCCTCCGCCAATTTAAGTTTTGTGCGAAATCCCAAGTCAAAATTAGGCTTCCCGTAAGCATCATGCTATTGGCAAAATGCAAACCCATGGCAAAAGCGCGAAATGGCGAATCATTATCCATGACCAAGCCGAAAAGTACGAGTTTGGCCCCCAACAAGGCTTCGGTGATAGTGAAAATCACACTCCATTTTGCGGCTTTGCGGGCCAATGAGTTCGCAGGAAAAATCTTTCGTGCCCAAAGAAATGTAAAGACCACCAAGATGCCAAACAGTCCCGAGGTCGCGCGATGGGCAAGTTCGACCCAGGTCTTTCCAGTGGCGCTACTGCCAGGAAGCAGCTGCCCTTGGCACAAAGGCCAGGAATCACCACAACCATCACCAGAGTGGGAAAATCGCACCCATGCCCCCCACAAAATAACGATCAGCGTGTAGCCAATCAAAAAAAGCAGCCAGCGCCGAAAATTTCGTTCAGAGTTTGTTGTAGTCATAATGCCGACTGAGGTAGCATGGCTTGCTATGGCAGCCAACAATCAAGATAACAATAAGCCTGACAATCAACCTAACAACCAGCCTAACAACCAGCATTCGAAGCCTAAGCATTCTTGCAGTCATGGTCACCACCACCATCACCACCACGCCGCTGTGGGTCGAATTCAGTTGGCGTTTTTTCTAAATCTGCTTTTTGCCATTGTTGAACTTATTGGCGGGATTGCCACCAATAGTATGGCAGTGCTTTCGGATGCGGTTCACGATTTGGGCGACGCCTGTGCTTTGGGATTTGCTTGGTACATGGAAAAAATTTCGATCAAAAAGGGCGATCAGGAATATTCTTACGGCTTTCGCCGATTTTCTACGGCTTCGGCAGTAGTTACCGGGGTTATTTTATTGGTGGGGTCGGCTTTGATATTATCAAAAGCAATTCCGCGCTTATTAAATCCAGAGCAGCCCAAGCTCGAGGGCATGATTCTTCTGGCGATCCTTGGAGTTATCGTTAATGGCTGGGCCGCGTTTAAGGTGTCCCATGGAAGCTCGATCAGCGAGCGGATGATCACCTGGCATTTAATCGAAGATGTATTGGGCTGGGTTTTGGTTTTGATTTCAGCAATTGTCATGTGGTTCTGGACGATTCCGATTCTTGATTCTGCCTTGGCCATTCTTTTAGCCCTTTGGGTCGTGTGGAATGTTTTTAAAAACCTAAAGGAAGCCATGCGGGTTTTTCTTCAGGCCGTTCCATCACATTTGCTGCTGAATGAGGTCGTTGGTAGTGTGCAAAAGCAAAGTCAGGTTCATAGTGTGCATCACCCGCACTTGTGGTCCATGGATGGTGAGCAACATATTTTTACGGCCCATGTGGTAGTTCGTGGTAAGCCTTCCTCAGAAGAGCTTTCAATTTTGAAAAGTCAGATTAAAAAGAATCTGCAGCAAGAGTTTCATATTTCTGAGGCCGTGCTAGAGATTGAATTGGAAAGCGAACTCTGTTTAGATCCCGAGCATCGCTAGAATCGGACTTACAAAGAAGCCAGGGGTTTGTTCAAATACTTTAGCAGCAAGGGTCTGCCATTGATCTTAGCGCCCATCATGCTGCAAAAAATAAAAGCGCCACCGGTTTTGCGGTCTAGGAATAAGACCTCGCGTGGAGGGGATCGCAATTTCAGGCTAAAGCGTTGAATCATTTCGAAACCCTTTTTGGTTAAACGCTGGGGCAGATCTGTTTTTTTATAGTCGTAGTCTTTGTCTTCGCGGAAAGGCTCAATCATTTGCTGGCAGAAGTCGAAAAAGACTTTTTTAATTTCTGGATCGTCCTCTGGCCCCAAGAACTTTAGGGCAATGGCGGCCTGTTCAAATAATATGAGGTCCTGATTGATCGACGCCTGGATCATTTGCCGATAGGATTTCAAAAATTCGCTAGGGTAAGCGCGGACCGCACCAAAATCCAAAAGCACCAATTGGTCGGACCCGCCGGCATCCAAGCGAACTTTATAGTTGCCAGCGTGGGGATCCGTTTGCACCAGTCCCCACTCGAAAAGTTCCATGAAATAAAGATCCAAATAGTTCAGGGCCAAGCGATTGCGCCGTTCCTGGCTTAGGTTTTTAACCAGAGTGTCGTCGGATTCAATGCCGCGCTCAAAACTGGTCGCTAAAACTTTCCCTGTGGAAAATTCGCGAAATACTTTGGGAATGACAAAACGTGAATCCGGTCCCAGCTTCTGGGCATATTGCTCGGTGAAGTCAGCCTCTTGGCGGTAGTCGACTTCTTGGATCAGCATCGATCGGACCTCAGAAAAAATATGATCCGAGGCCAAGGCCTTCGGCAATAACTTGGCCATGGAAAGAAAAGATCGAAGGGCTTTCAAATCAGAATCGATCGCTTTTTCCACGCCAGGATACTGAATCTTTAAGACGATCCATTGGTCTGTTGCAAGTATCCGCGCTTTATGGACTTGGCCCAATGAAGCCGAGCCGATAGCTTCAGGCTCAATTTCCAGAAGACTTAGCTTGTCTGCGCCAAGCTCTGTTTCTAGAATCAATCGCATCACGTTCCAATCCACAGGCGGGGATTGCGAGCGCAGGGATTTCAACATTTCGTTGGCTTCAGGTGGCAGAAAGTGCTCGCCATACATAGAAAGCATCTGTCCGGCCTTCATCAGGCTGCCTTTAAGTTCACCCAGTTCCGTAGAAAATTCTTTTGCTTGTGAACGCAAAAAATCAGTCCATTTTTCAGCCCGTGTTTCTGAGCTTGAGAGCAGCGTACTGATTTTGTGCGAAGCAATCCCAGCCCCCGTGTTAAACGTCAGTTTTGCCATTGAAAAGCTGCGCTGAAAAAGAGAGGATTTGATTTTTGTTAGTTTCTTCGGATCTGCCATGTTAGATCAGATAACACATGACAAAGAATTTCTATAGTAGAAACTATCTGTGACAAGAGAACACGGTTTAACGCGAACCCTTGGTGTTTTTGAAAAAACAGGAAGTGCACGATGAAAGTATTGCTCACTGGAGCCACAGGTTTTATTGGAAATGAATTGGGAAAATACTTGGTGCAAAACGGGCACGAGCTTGTCGTTGTTTCGCGCAATGCCGCCAAAGCCCGTCAAAGTTTGGCTTTTCCCTGCGAAATTATACAATGTGATTTAAATCACGATCTGATTCCTGAAGGTCAGTTGAAGGCAATCCAAGGCGTGATTCATCTTGCCGGTCAAGGTGTCGCAGATCGGCGCTGGAGTAAAAAGCAAAAAGAATTAGTCTATAGCTCAAGGATTCGCAGTTCCGAGAATCTACTTGCTAGCTTTAGCAAATCAACCCAGCCGCAGGTTTTTGTCAGCGCTTCGGCAACGGGCTTTTATGGCGACCAAGAAGACAAAATTTTGGACGAGGACTCGGCGGCCGGGTCTGGTTTTTTGGCCGATGTCTGCAAGGACTGGGAGAAAATTTTTACTTCGACTTCGTCTTTGAAGGCGTGGGGGCAGACTCGTTTTGTGCAGATCCGGATTGGTTTGGTGCTTAGTCCCTTTGGCGGCGCTTTGTTGAAAATGCTACCCGCTTTTCGCTTGGGGATTGGCGGCGTTCTTGGATCGGGTAACCAATGGGCAAGTTGGATTCACGTGCAAGATGTTGTTCGTATGTTTGCCTGGGCGCTGGAATCCAAGCAGGTCAGCGGAGTTTTTAATGCCGTATCACCAAGCCCCGTCACGAACTTGGATTTTACAATTGCCTTGGCCGCATGTTTTGCAAAGAAAAAAGGACCGCCGGCACCTGCTTTTGTATTGCGGATGGCTCTTGGTGAAATGGCCAGTCTGCTTTTGGGCTCGGCAAGGGTCGTTCCTAAACGGGCGACAGCGGCAGGGTTTCATTTTCAATACCCAAATTTACCGTCGGCATTGGCTGAGGTCGCTGATCTTTTTGGCAATGGCGATTCGATTTTTCGTGTGCAGCAATATATTGAAAAAAGTCGATCTCAGGTTTTTGCATTTTTTTCTGATGCTAGAAATCTAGAAAAAATCACACCGTCAGCTGTGAATTTTCATGTCGAAAAAATGTCTACGGATAAAATTGAGGAAGGAACCTTAATTGACTATAAGCTGAAAATTCACGGAGTCCCTGTACATTGGCGAACCTTGATTAAGCAGTGGCAACCAGAGCTTTGTTTCGTCGATGATCAGGTAAAGGGCCCCTACCAAAAGTGGCACCATACCCATCAATTTCAAGACCTAGGACCAGGGACTTTAATCACTGATTTGGTGCAATTTAAGCTTCCATTTGGCCTGCTAGGGTGGATGACGGCAGGGTGGTTGGTGCGCAAAGATGTCTCAAGTATATTCGAATTTCGTCGTCAGATGGTGGGCGACCTGTTTCGATAATTTTTGAATTCCCACTTCACAGAAGCCTGCCAGGGGTGGAATAATGAAAGTCTATGGGCAAAGTTATTGCGGTTGACCTTAAATCCAGGGACCACATTGAAATCGAAATTGAAATCGAATTGGAATCAGCCCCACGTTTAAAGGTCATTGGTTGCAACGAACTTCTGCAGTTAGTGCGCGGCTATCAAGAAAAATTTGGTAAAGATTTATCGACCTGGCCGGATCCCACCGGAAATCGTCATTCCGAAATTTTGCTGCGCGAGGCCCTGCTGAAACTAAAGGGCCAGTGGCAACCACCATATTCCGAAGCCGAGCTTTGTCACTGCCGCTCGGTTGCAACCCAGCTGGTTGATCAAGCAATTATCGGAGGCGCGCACACAGCCGAAGCTGTCAGTCGCCAGACAAGTGCCAGCACGGCTTGTGGAACTTGCCGACCGCACGTGGAAGAGCTGATAAAATTCCGTTTGCGCTAGGTTTTTTTGGGTGGTTTGCCTGTCATATCTTCAATGATTTTTTCAGGAAAAGTACCTGTTTGTAAATAATGATCCAGCAGGGGCTTTAGTTTTCTGCGGCAAGTGCCACCACATGCGCCCACTCCAGCGGTGGTCGTATCAAAAATCTTATTCAGGGTATCGCAGCCTTCGCGAATGGCGGTTTCGATTGTTGAACGGTTCACATTATTGCATCGACAGATGATTTCTTGCTTTGGACGCCGATTACTCATTACGAGGCAGAGGCTTTCGCCATCAAAAGTTGGCTTAAATGTTTTACAACACTGTCGCGATACTCTGAGTAAGCCCCCCTCAGCGAGGCGCCGGATGCAAAAGTGTGGCCTCCGCCACCGAAATTTTCTGCCAAACTAAGGACTTCAATTTTGCCCTTACTGCGCAGGCTAAGTTTGTATTCATTGACGTTGTCCTCGCGAAAAAGGGCCGCGGCTTCGATCGTTTCAATATTCATTAGCATGTCAATAACATCGCGGGACTCATCGGGCTCGAGGTGGTGTCTGAGTAAATCGCTATCTTTCAATTTAAGAATCGCTAACTTGCCATCGCAAAAATACTCAATTTGCCCGATGACGGTTGCCAGAAATTCCATTTTGTGAACAGTTTGATTGCCAAATAAAGAGCGGTGCACTTCTTCGACGTCAATTTTATGTTGGATCATCTCTGCAGCAATCAGGTGCGAGTTTGCTGAGTTGCGGACAAAGCGGTAAAGCTGGGTATCAAAAGTTATGCTGGTATATAGACAAGTCGCAACGTCTTTGTTGATCGGAAGCTTTAGCTCTTTAATCAAGCGATAGGCAAGCTCGCCGGTACTTGCTGCTGTGACATCGATGTAGGATTCAATTGTCGGGCGGGGGCCTTTGATCAACAGGGGATGGTGATCAATAAAAAGAATTTTTTTCGACTTCGCTTTCAGCACTGGAAAAAGCGGTTCAACAATCCGCTCGTCGTTGGTATCAAAAATTAGCGTCAAGTCGACTTCACTGAAGTTCGGATTGCTGTCAAAATACTGGATGTGACTATCTGGATTTAAGAATTTATATTTTTTCGGGGTCGCATCAACATTGATAACACTGACTTTTTTACCGGAACTTTTGAGCGCATGATAAAGGCCTAATTGCGCACCCAATCCGTCGCCATCACATTGCCGATGAGTTGACAAAATAATGGACTGAGCCTGGTGAACAACTTCTGCAAGTTTCTTCAATGCCTGACCTTTGGCTTACGAACGATTGAGTTTTTATTGTACGTCGGACCGGGTGGCTAGGTTAAGATGACTTTATAGAGGATCCCTCAATCTGGATCCAAGGCTTGGATTGCGCGTAGCGTTAGAATCCTAATCATTGCCTGTTGCCAGTCCTATTGATAACAATGGCGCTCTTTTTTTTGACCATTGGGAGCAATAATGACCACAACCTATGATAAAATGCCGATGACCTTCCGTGGTAAAGCCATGCTTGAAGCTGAGCTCAAGCGCTTGATGCATGAAGAGCGCCCCAGTGTCATTAAAGCAATTGAAGAAGCCCGAGCCCACGGTGATATCAGTGAGAACGCTGAATATGAGGCCGCAAAAGAAAAGCAAGGCATGATCGAAGCTCGGATCGCTGATATTCAAGGCAAAATCGCCAGCTCTGAGGCCGTGGATCCTGCCACAATCAAGTCAGATCGAATTGTTTTTGGCGCGACGGTTACCGTGCTTGATCTTGATGAAAATGTGAAGGTCACTTACATGATCGTTGGTATTGATGAAGCTGATGTCAAAGCTGGAAAAATTTCGATTATGTCACCCATCGCTAGGGCTTTGATCGGGAAAAGAGTTGGCGACGTCGGGGTTGCCCAATCACCAAAAGGTGATCGTGAATACGAAGTGATCAGCTTTCTTTTCAAGTAATCAGGCCACGCCTCAGGCCTGTCACCAAATCAGGCCACCAAATCAGACCGCTTTGACGAGCATCGACAAAAGACCTGCTGCCGTTGAATCTCTTGGCTCTATTTTGTCTGCACGTACAGAATATCAAGATGGCGGATCGTTTCGATAAAAAGAAAGAAAAGAAAGAAATAAGCAATTTGGTTACCGATCAGCCGGGACTGCCGTGGAGTCTGTTTGGTCTTTTTGTTGCGCTTTTAATTGGGTTTTCAATTCGTGCGCTGATTTCTCCGGAAAGAATTCGAGCCCAAGTTGAGAAGGCAATTCAGCACGTGCATACGGACTTCATTTTCAAGGCCGGGGATTCCTACTTCAGCCTATCTGATGGTTTGTTTCCGGAATTTAGCGTGGTCGTTAAAGCAATCACTTTCAGTTCAGAGAATACTTGCTGGATGCGGACAAAGGGTGAAGCTAACGAGCTTCGCTTGCCAATTTCCATTTCCCGTTTGTTTAAAGGCGAGCTCTTTGTAAGTACCGTTGAAATCGATGAGCTGTCCGTTAGTCTACGCAGTCCGCTGATTCCGTGCACACAGATACCAAGCGCATCGGTTCCGTCGGTGCCTGATGCTGGATACCGAGAAGTTTCCCAAGCAAAGGCAAGGGTATCAACCCGCAAAGGTCTGATTGATTCAGTATTAATTCGGCGCTTGAAGGTCAATTATGAACCCATTTCATTTACTTCTTTTGAGGTTCAGCGTTTTTCCCTGATTATGCACGAGCAAGCACCAAGGCATGTGCAGGTTGCTGGGAAGGTCAATTTATTTGGCGAGACCTTGTCCGGCGAGTATTCTTCGAAAGCAGATCTACATGTCGATTACAAAGAAGGCGATGATCCAAAGCTTCAGGCCGTTATCAACGGAGGCTGGCGCGAAGGAAACTATTCTTCCAATATCGAATTTCATCCTAAGTCTAAAGAATTTCACGTGAAGACTGTCATGGCGCACATTCCGTTGGCACAAGTTTTTCCAATTTTAAAAAAGTATGACATCATGGATAATGATTTTAACGGTAAGCAAGCCTGGCTTTCTTTTTCAGCCGAGTCTAAAGGCTCGGCCCAGGCCATTGCGCGCAACCCACTTCGTATCACAAATTTCCGAGTCGAAGGCGATTTGGGGCAAATTGAATCGTCATTGATTGAAGTTGATTCCCTACAGCCGCTGATTGTTCGCCCGATCTCTGCCCAGCTTCATGGTTTGGATTTTGACAAACTTTTTGTATTTCTAAACCGCCCACACCCTTCACTCGCATTGGGGAAGCTTGGGGTATTTAATGGAAGTGCATACTTAAAGAACCCAAAAGAAGTTGAGATTGTGGGCGATCACTCTGGCCTGGAATTTATTTTCTCGAATCGCGGCATCCGCGAAGTTCAAATAATGAGCTTGATTTCAGGTGAAATGCAACTACGGGACGAAGAGTGGAAAGTCAAAATTCGTCAGATGCGACCACTAGAGGGGATTCTTGAGGGCAGCCTGAATTTGCGCGCCGATCGAAATTGGCGGGATCTTGATTTGGATTTAAACTTGGATGAGCTGCTGTTGTCGCCAAAGGTTCAAAAATTAATGACTGCCGGCGGTGAAATTGGCCCGACTTCCGGCGATATCGGGGTGCATTTTAAACAAGGGCAAATGGAGTCGATCAAGGGACAATTGAAGCTGAAAAAGTTCCAGGGCGAGGGGGTCTTGGTTCAGGACTCTAAATTTAGATTTGATACGCAAAAGGGAATGTTTCTTGTCGATTCCAATATTCGAGAGATCACTTTAAGCGTAGACTCGCGAGCTGGCACCGCAATTCGTCCGCTGATTGAAAACTGGATGCTGGCCGGGGGAGTTGTCGCCTTAAGGTCGACAGTTGCAAAGATCCGAACGAACATGCTGCAATCCTTAGAATGGACATCCTTTCAATCGCAGCTAGGGACGGGCAGGATTCTTTCTCAAGGTGGGTGGGATGCGCAAGGCAGTCTTAAGGGCACACTGGCCTTGCGATCAAAAGAAAAAGAAAGTAACTGGCTGTTCGGTGGCGACAGAAATCAACCAAGGTTTATTCCTGTCGTGAAGTAATTTTTTCTATGAGCGCAAGAAGCGCAAATGATGGCAAGGGAAGTCATGCTGATATGCTAGAGGTTCTAAAATTTTTGAAAGTTGAAGCGTGGCCGAAAACAGGATTGGCACTTCCTGTCTTGCAAGCGCATCGCGGCTATTGGCTTGATGGAGCCAAAGAAAATACCATGGCCGCGTTTCATGCCGCGCGCAAGATGGGCGTTCAGATGTTTGAATTTGATGTTCGTCTGAGCTGCGATGATATTCCGGTGGTGTTTCACGATCCACATCTTGAGCTAGATTCTAGGTTCGGAAAAAGCGTTGAAGACCTAACTGCGCGTGAGTTGCAAGCCTTGACCGGTGCTCCTTTGCTAGAAGAAGTCTTGGCTGACCCGGGAGTTCCGCACTTTTTCAATATTGAATTAAAAAGTCAGAAATCGCTACGGCGGCCGATTGAGAAAAAAGCCGTTGAGTTGGTTCGCAAATACAATTTGCAATCCAGAGTGCTATTTTCAAGTTTCAATCCATATTACATTTTACGGCTTTCAAAACTTGCCCCCGAAATTCCCCGTGCACTGTTGGTTACCAATGAAAATGCGCCAGGGAACTTTTTCTTTATCCGAAGAATGTGGCTGGCGCCATTTCTGAAGTTTCATATCTTGCATTTAAACCACAAGATGTTGAATGAAAGTATTATTCGCAAGCTTGTTGAACGAAAGATCCCGGTTGCTGTTTGGACTGTGAATGAGCCAAAGGAAATTCAAGAATTTTTAAGCTGGGGTTGTCGCAGTGTTATTTCTGATTCCTTGAGCTTTCCAGAGGTCTTAAAGGTTTGATGTATCCATCGGAATAGGCTCTGGGATATCCATGGTTGACTCGTCAGGACCAGTGGCAGGGGATTCATATTGGATTGGATTTTCAATCACTTTCTGTACGGGTCTATTCTGTC
>CALQIT020000024.1 GCA_943330705.2 Streptomyces griseus | reverse complement strand
CGTCAGTGGCCCTAACAATGTTCAATGCCCTAAATGGTACAAACAAAACCGCGATGGATGACGATCTTATTGCTTTTTTCGGTGACTTCCTGAAGTCCATTTTTGACAAAGGCTTGGTGCTATTGAAAGCCAATGGTCACGAGGAAATTTTAGATGCGTACCCGGCGATTTATGAAATTGCCAACGGTCGAAATGTGGGCAGTAGCGACATGGAAGTTACTATTGTGCTGGATTTTGAGATTAATATCGGGAATTTTTCTATAGAAATTGTATCCAACGCCTAGCTGTTCGGTGCAAAATAATGTTTGGGAGAGACTATGAAAAAAGTGCTGTGTATTGACGATTCTCAGTTGATTCGAAAGAGTTTGGCCGATCTGCTGGCCAAAACCGGACTTTCTGTTTTAGAAGCCGAAAATGGCCGGGTCGGTCTTGAAGTGCTTGCGCGGAATCCTGACGTCAGTCTTATTTTTTGCGACATAAATATGCCTGAAATGAACGGCGTCGCGTTTTGCGAAAGCTATTTTGCTAACGTTGAATACAGAAAAATTCCCGTTTTTATTCTGACGACAGAGGGCGAGTTGTCTCTAAAGGATGAGCTGAAAAAATTCGGTGTCAAAGGGTGGGTAATGAAGCCCTTTTCTGAGGCTAAAATTTCAATTATTTTGAAACATATTTTCCCAGTCGGAAGAGTTGTAATTAAATAGATCCAGTGAAATTTGCTTAAATATTTTTGAATAGGAATGGCCTATGGAAAAAAATGAACAGGAACGACTTGAAATTCTTTGCCTCTTCTGCGAAATCAATCCAGAGATAGTCGCCTCTTTAAGTTCGAATATCGATGTTAGACGTATCAACACGGCCGCCGACTTCGAGGCGCTCATTGCTGCCGAGAATGAAGACCCGAATACTGACAAGGTCTGTGCTGTCTTGTATTCGCAAGCTGGCGATACTAAGCACTCAACCCTGGAAATAGCCCAATGTCTGGCCTACAAATATCCTGGGAAAGCTCTTCTCTTTATAACTAAAGACATCGCTAACGCCAAGGATCGCGAGTCGATCAAGAAGAACGGCTTCGATGACCTCTTTATTGATCCGCTTGAGGTTGATCTTCTTCAGAAAAAGATTTTGTCAATACTGGCAAGACACAAGTCCACTGGTTTGAAGCTCTACGCCCCGGTTAAGCTGGTGGATCTTCAGGTCGGAGACGTTTTTGATTTCGATGTTTTCTTTCAGTTGTCTGTCAGCAAAAAGTATATTCGGTATATCCGCGCTGGAATCGCGGTCAGTAGCGAAGTGCTAGAGAAGTTCAGAAAGCATTCCTTCAATTTTCTTTATATTCCCGAGGAGTCTTTAGAATCATTTTTTAAAATGGCTGGCGCAAAATTGGGCTCCATTGATGGCAAAGCCGGCCTGAGCTCCACTGAGAAGCAACATAAGGTAGAAACTCTGCTACGGTCGGTGACATACAAGTTTTTCGACGACAAGTCCGCAGGGGTCTCCGCTATTGGCGAAGGCCGAGAAATCTTTAAGGAGCTCAATTCAATCGCCGAGAACTTTATTCTCAAGTCGCCAAAGGCCAGCTGGTTCAAAAAAATGCAAATGACCTTAGGTGGCAAACAGGATCCTTATTCGCACTCTTCGCGCGTGGGCAGCCTGGGGTCACTCTTTGCAATAGCGCTCGGAGAAGGGCGTCCCGAGCTGATTTCTATCGCAGCGCTGGTTCACGATTTGGGGAAGACGCTGTTGCCGAGCGAGATCGCAAGTAAAAAGGAAGAGGATCTGACAGCCGTTGAACTGATAAAATATCAACTGCATCCTGAGCTTTCCCTCAGGATTCTAAAGGAGCGTCGGCTGATCATTGATGAAGACCTGACTCAATGTATTCTGCTTCACCACAGAAAATGGAATGGCTCTGGCTATTCTTCGAAAGCCCATTCGGTCGGAAGTCTCTCAATCGAAACACAATTGCTTTCGATTGCCGATGAATTTGACTACCTCATCAGCTCAGATACGGGTGGACCTAAGCTGTCACCAGCAAAAGCCTTTGATAAACTGCGAGAGAAGCTTGAACACAATCCAATACTCATAAATCGTTTAAAAACTATCTTTTGCAGCCAACAGGATAGCCCTTGATGCAGCACACAGCCAGGCCTAAGTCTGAGTGACTCAGAAGAGATACGACCAACGTAGAGCCCCGCCAAATTTTGCCTGGTCTTTTTATTAGCGCCAGTTCGGAGCTTGAGTTCCTGAATTGACATTATTTTTTTGATTTTTCTGGTTTAGTTTTCTCAATTTCAGATTTCATTGTCAAATTTGACCTTTCAATTTCTAAAGTTATCCACTGGCGGCAAACTTGATTTTTAGGCCGTGGCCTATGCTCTATCTCCATTTGAGACACTGAGCGTATGCCCATAACATACTGTAACTACTTAAGACGTCTACATTTCCCTAGACTAAATATGCAAAAGTTGCCACATTTTTAAAATTGTGGTAACTTTGTCTTATGGCTGGAAGGCATAATCTCAACAAGATTGGAGACTCTCCGATCACAAGAAAAGATCTTGAACGTCTCGGCATCTCCCGTAATGTGCTAGAGGCCCTCATCAAAGAAGATAAACTGCTGCGAATTGGTCGCGGAGTCTATCAACTGCCCAACCTAGATTTGGACAATGAAAGTCTTTACCGCGCAGCAATTAAGCGCATAAAGGGGAAGTCGGCAGTTTGTCTAATGTCAGCACTTTCGCAATATAACTTGACGGACGAAATCCCTAAGCAAACATGGCTGCTCGTCAATGCCGATGGCAGATCTTACCATAAGGACATTAGACTCTACCGTAGTCGTAATCCGAATTGGAAGATTGGAATTGTTAAAGCCGACGGCTACCAGATCACAAGCCTTGAGCGCACAATCGTTGATGCCATCAAACTGAAGAAAAAGTTTGGTAACCTAGGAATCGAAGCCTTGAAGAAAGCCTTGAAAGAAAAACTAACTACAGCAAGCAAAATCATGGATATGGCGACAAAGCTTGATGCTGATGAACTCGTTCTACCTTACTTGCAGGCCCTCACATGAGCCGAGAACAAAAGGCGCAAAAAATTCGTGCGCAGCTTTCTCGCCTTGCGAACACGAAGGGTTCTTGGTCCATCAATGAACACTCGTGATGCTAAAAAAATTCGATGTGGAGTTTAGGTCTTAGCTCAAGTCTTCCCCCTTCGCCCAAATTAGCCAAGTTCAACTTAAAAGGAAATTCTAAATTTGCGACTTTCTTAATCTGAAACGTTCGCAATAAAGACCAATATCTAAGGATTTAGACTTTCGATGATTTCAGAGATTCTGGAGGTGGTCAGCAAAGTAGCATGGACCGCCGCCGCAACAACACTGACGCCTGAATCTGGTCCTAGAGGCAGGTATTGAAGAAGCTGGTCCACTGCTAGCTGTGTTGCTTGCGCTTGTGGAAAGGGATCCGCGGCCTGTGGTTATTGTCCGTCGGATGCGGCCTAGTGCATTCAATTTTCTTCGGTGACAATTCCTTGGCAAAATCGCTAAGCTAGGCGGCTAAGATAAATCACTAAGTGATATCACTTAGATTAATAGTGATGAAGGAGGGGCCATGGGTAAGGGTTGGAAAAATACGGCGAAGACGGAAAATGCTCAAAAAAAAGGAGCCATGTTTACTAAGTTTGCCCGCGAGATCTCAGTTGCGGCCCGCCTTGGTGGCCCCGACCCTTTGACCAATGCCCGTCTACGAATGGCCATCGAGGCCGCAAAGAAAAATCAATGTCCGAATGAAACCATCGAGCGCGCCTTGAAAAAGGGAGCTGGGCTGCTAACTGATGCGGCAGAGATTGAAGAAGTCGCTTACGAAGGTTACGGACCCCACGGTGTTGGCGTTATCGTTGAATGCCAAACTGACAATCGCAATCGGACTGCCCCAGATATTCGCCTGGCTTTCAGATCTAACGGCGGTAATATGGGCGAAACCGGAAGTGTCGCTTGGATGTTTGAACACGTGGGACTTCTTGAAGGCAACAAAACGGGAAAATTTGATCCTGAAGAAGAGGCCATCGAAGCCGGCGCTAACGAAGTTATCGCCAACGACGAGGGGTTTTCCTTTTACACCACCATTGAATCCCTAGAAGACACGCGCAAGGCTCTGCAAAATCGAGGCTGGACAATTTCCACGGCGGAGCTTTCCTACAAGGCAAAAAACATAACCGAGTTGTCAGAGGCTCAGCGCAAAGAAGTTCATGACTTCCTAGCAGAGCTTGATGATCACGATGACACGCACCGGGTTTACGCAACAATCCGCGATTAATTGTCCTAAGCAATTGCCCACGCTGACAGACTTCCCCTGGCAAATCCGTGAAAGGACAGCGAGAATGGCTTCGAACCTGCAAGAATCAATCAAAACGGCCCTCGAGTTCATGCCCGAACATCGGTTGCATCGAAAAAGAACTTGGGCTCTGACTCTGGATACTTTGCTTGACGATGCCCGTTCGCAAAAAGAAGTCTCGGCCGGAACCTTGGATCTGATCCTAATGGGCTATCGTTACACCCATCTTTTCCAGCGCGAGCTTGGCGAATTTTTAAAAAAACCAAACCTGGAACCACGGGAGCTGAAAGACCTTTTTCAGGTCGTATTTGCAGCCCTGTTAACCCGGACAAAAACCCCGATTTCGACATTGGTATCAGAGGCCGTCGAGGTCGCACGCTGGCAATTTGGCGCTAAAACCGCTGGTCTATCCAACGCCTTCTTTCGAGGAGTAACACGCAGGCTTGAAGCGCTGAAAGACGAAGTGGAACTGCGACCGCAAATTCTGCTGGGCCCAAGGCTTTTGCAGCGCTGGGGGGAAAACTCCAACGCCGCCAAAAAAACTGGACAACTGATCAGCCTTCGCCCCGAGGGGGGACTAAGTGCTTTTGATGACAAAGGTCAGTTTTTCGAATCCATCTCGATGCTTGATTTTTTGGCGGCCAAAACTCGCGGTGAAAAAATCCAGGCAATGGATCTTGGCTCGTGGGGTTTTGCAAAATGGTGTCACGGGAAAATTCTTAAGCAGCACCAAAAAAGCCCTACGAATTCTTCAGGCGCATGGAGCCTTTTAGATGCCTGCGCTGCACCCGGGGGCAAATTGATTGCCGCACTTACTTTGCTAAACATCGATAAGAACCAACTGACACTTCCAGAAAAAGTCATCGCAACCGACGCCAAAAACTCGCGCCTAAGTCTGTTGCGCGAAAACCTTGAACAATGGAAATTGAATGAGCTGGTGCAAGTCGAAGCTATTTCGTGGGGCGAAGCGGCCTCCTCACCCGCCTCCTCACAGGCCATTGAGGGCCGTGGTCGAATTCCTGAGCACTTTGACTGGGTGATTGCGGATCTTCCTTGTTCAGGGCTTGGCACCCTTCACTCGCGACCTGACATTATTTCTGAAGATCCCGGAAAACGAGTCGACGAAGTCAAACCACTTCAAGCAGCGATTATTCAAGAGCTCAGGCAACGCCTGAATGATGCAAACTCAATTTTGATTATCTCTGTGTGCAGTGTCGACCCGCAAGAAATTGCAAACATAAGCGCGCAATTGGATGGCCAAAGTCCAGAATATTCTTCTTGGGAAAATGCAGATGCTAAATCCTGCGAAGGCATTACGGCTTGGGTCTTCAGAAAAACAAAGCCGCAATAAACTATTCGTAGGATTTTTAACGCTTACTTTTTTTAATCATAACAAAGGCTTGTGCAAATAATTGAATCTGCTTAATCATCGAAAAAAGTCCATTTGACCTTGATGGGGAAAGATTCCCCTCAAAACCAATGGCCTTAATGAAATCGGGCGGAGTAACCAAAACCTCTTCAGGATTTACTCCAGAATAAATTCTTAATAAAAGCCCGACGATTCCTTTTACCAGCAAGGCGTCACTGTCCCCTTGTAAATCCATATTCCCATTTGCATCTAACTTCGCATGCAGCCATACCTGAGACTGACATCCCTTCACTTTGGCGGCTTCGGTTCTAAGGGACTCCGGCAGATCGGGTAAAGCTTTGCCAATGGCGATGATCCTTTTGTAACGATCTTCCCAACTGGCCAGACTCGCAAACTCGGCAACCAGGCTATTTTGTCGTTCGAGCAGGGTCGTTTTCTTTGGATTATCTATTCCATTCACCTAACTTTGACCTTTCGCTAAGCTTGTCATTGTAAAGAGGTCTCTAATTTTTTGAAATGCTTTACTCCACAAATAGTTGTGCGCCGCACAACGAAGACAGGGCAGCAGACGTAGCATCTGTTGTCGCCTCATTTTGCTCGACGCCCAACTATCGGATACAATCGCGGACAACAGCAAGGAAGCCAGCTGCAGGGACTTGGCGGAGCCATAAGTTCAGATTTCTATCTTAATCTTGAAACTAGGTCCTATAACTTCACCCAGTCGACAAGTGCCGGTACGACGACACCCATTGCAGAGCTAGGAACCGTCGGGTTTATAAGCTTGAGCTGGCTTCTTTAAGTTCTATAGCAATAGGCAAACTGAACCTCGGCAGAATGAGACTAATTCAATGGCGAATGGACGCCGCCGTTCGTCGACTTACTTAATTTCAAGTCGTTGCTGGGTCTTTAACAGAGTTTCTTGCAATTGCTGGCCCTGCTCGCCGAGGGCTTCGCGAAATTGTTTTTTAGTCAGCGACAAAACAAATTGGTAGCACTTTTTGTAGAAGTTTTCTTGCTCGTCATAATACCCATTCCACAACTTCCGGGCCTTGGCCTCTGGTAGCGACCAGGTTTTTCTTTCCGCGGCAGTTCCTTCGCTGCGGTTTACATAATCCAACAAATCGCTCATTTGCCGGGGCGAAAAATCAAGTTGAACCAGGGCTTCTTCAAGCAAGGCCATCTCTACATAACTTAGGTAATTTTGCACTTGCTGCCAATAAGACAAGCCCGGTCGACCCGCAACCGATTTACAGAAAAAACTAATGCAGACAGAGCCCCGGTATTGATGAATTCCGCAGTTTTGTTGGGCACGGTTGTAATAGGGGCAAAGCCAATCTTCGCGATTTCCGAACTCCCCGACCCGCCGCTGATTAAATTCAATTTGAAATCGAACCGCAGCCACCATTCCGATGGGTAGTGCATATTTTCGTTTTTCAATTTTTTCGACAAGGGTTTTTCTTCCTAAATCAGAAGTCAGCTTCGACGAAAGCAGAGCTCCAACATAGAAATTTGGCAAAAAGGGCTCGTAGGTGCAACATTTTAAATCCGAGCGGTAAGTAATTTTTGTCCGAGTTCGTCCGGGCTGCATGGCGCAGCGATCGCAGGTTGCTTTGGTCTCAGGCAGGTGAAATTTTAGAATTTCGCTCGGGAACAGATGCTGATAGAGCTCGGGAAAAGAACTAGGCTCCATCAAAAGAACTCAAGCATCGTTCAAGCATAAGATCTGAATAGGCTCGAGCCCAAACAAATTTTTCTGGGTTGGGCTGTAATGGCTGGGAAAAAACGTCTCTGCAATCCATCCACTTCGGAAAAGCAATTGCACCATGAGCTGAATTCATATTCTGACCCAGCATCATCATGGTCAGGCGGCCACCAAGTTCGTTAAGCGCAGCCGAATCCAAAAAGCCTTCTTTTTTCCAAATTTTTGCCAGATCAATGGCCGTAACCCAAGAGCGCTGACCCGGCCGTAAGGGCTGCCCCACCTGATCGCCCCACTGGGTGGAATAAACCAGGTGGATTGCTGTCAGCACGCGAAGTTTCGGAAACTGCAGCCGAATGGCCTCGTAAATAAGGGCATCTTTTTCCCCGTTGTCGCCGACTAAGATCAAAACCTGAGGGGTATGCCGACGCACCAAAGTGCCAATCATTTCGAGCTTAAAATTTTTCTCCGATAGGGATTCGCGCAGCAGCACTTCCCCTCGAGGAAAGTGATTTTCTAAAATAAATTTTTCATGGCGGCCATTCATCATCCAGCGAACCGCATTGCTAACATAATAAAGCTTAGCCTGCGAATTCTGCTGCATAAGTTTTTCAAGAACCAAGTTCGTTCCAAGAAAATAGCTATCGGTTCTTAGTCCATTGGCAATGACATCGAGAGGATCAAGGACATGGGAGATCTTTAGGGTATCGTCTATATCGGAGATGACCAAAACTTCTTCGGCCGAGGCCTGCAAACTCGGCAAGCTCAAGAAGGCAAAAATAAAGAATATTAAGAATGATTTCGTTAGACTCAAAAATCCCCCGTCCTGGTAGTTGACCTGGCAATTGACATGGCCAACTTGCCCGCTTTTATTCTGCCCACAGGCGGATCAGAAGAACAACAATTAAGTGCAGGGGCGCCCGTCTTGACCCTAAGACGGCTGAAATACTTAACATATGATGAAAAAGAAGCAATCGAGAGTCTAAGGAAATGGGCTGGACATTAAGCTTGTACCCAATTTATGCCGTGACTCGTTTTGGCTGATACTTTGGATCTGAAACTTTAAAAGAATTTGCATCACAGGCCAAGGTTTTTAAAAAATTAAAGGTCTGAAACTTGGGAAGCTTTCGACCGCTTTTAATTTCTGACAAATACTCAGGGCTGACCCCTAAATGAGCGGCAATATCTTTTTGTTCACACTTTTCGCGTTGTAAAATTAAGGCTAAATAACTTTGCACAGCTTCAACAATGGAAGCCTCAATCTTTGCATCCAAATCTTTTCCTTGGGTCGCATTTAAAATTAGCTCGCCGCAGCTTTCACATTTCAAACCGCTTACCGGCTGAGACATTAAAACTGCCGGATAATCTCGCCAAGGCAGAGTTAAACTGCTTTTATCGATCTTTTTAATTTTTTCTGACCCACAATTTCCGCATTTTTTTGGCTGTGCCATAACGCACTGGTCTCCTTAAAATTATAGTTACCTCTAAGACAAAACTTTTCCCGACACAGTCGTAAGACTTTTCTCTGGTGGATGAAAGGAAATCTGCTCCAACACTCCATTTTCAAAAATAAACTTCACATACCACGATCTTTGATCAAACCTTAAACCATACACATCAGCAACTGCACCCCACTGCGATACCCTCTGGACAAAATCATCAGGTTGCAAAGATTGAAGACCTTCTAAAATAAACCGAACGGCTTCTTCATAACTTTTTAACGACTCAGTCCCCGAATAGGTCTCGATAACCTTTACGATTGATCTAGACGTTGCCGAGAACCAAATTCTTTCAAGATCACCGGATTTGCAAAGCTGCTGAACCAACTTGAGGTCGTGCTTAGGATCTTGGCTCATCTTATCACATTATAACTTAATCTGAGATTAATTTCAAGGCTTAATTCTAGATTAAGTCCAACCTCCTGAAATCTGGTCAATAACACAATAACCTCCTGAAACTGCTGTCTCTTTTTGTCACATGGAGAACAAATAACTTAGAACTTCTACTTATTCCCCACAGCTTCAAAAGATATAGTCATTTCAGTCTCTTACGAAACCAGTTCCGCCGAAAGGCGCAGTTCGAAACTCGTCCACTTTATCATTCGTTCTTTGAAAGACGTCCCCACCTAAGGGACTGAATGGATAGTCCAAATCGCAAAGACCAATAGCTTCATTTTAGGCTTTCGATAGATTACCTTGATGACCGCCTAAGTCCTCTATCAGAATTACAATTTTCTTTTCGCTTGCTGCTCTAAGTCTACTTTAATTTGTCTTTATATTTGACAGTACTTTTAGGTCTCTAAAATCGCTGCTGCTAGGAAGTAGCTTCCTCAATTCCGACGGAGCTGTAAAATGAATTTTCGCTCGCCTGAGCAGAAATAGGGATTCCTGAGCTCGGCTAAAAAGAGCTTCGCTGGACTTCTCACTGGCTTAGTAACGATTCAAAAATCGAGTTTAAAAAATGGGTGTAGAGTATTTTTGCGCTTTCAAACGCACTTTCTGAAATTGCTTTTCAATCCTATGTAGGGAGACTTAAAATGCACACACTCAACGAAAAACTCAAAGCTCTGCGCGGACAAGAGAAAAAACTCTTGCTCGAAATCCTACTCACGATCAGTGAAGTTGAGAAAACAAAATTGTTTTTGCAACTGGCCTACCCCAGTTTGTTTGAGTATCTGGTTAAGGAAATCGGCTATTGCCCGGCCAGTGCCCAGAGGCGGATTGATTCCGTCAGACTGATGCAGCAAGTTCCAGATCTGGGGACAAAGATCGCTGCAGGATCGGTAAGCCTCTCGCAGGTGTCAAAAGTTCAACAAGCTGTGCGTCTTGCGAAGAAATCAGGAACTTTGGTTTCACGTGAAACGAAGCAGAGCATTATCAATAGGATCGAAAACAAATCCCCGCGGCAAACAGAGCAAATTCTGGCGCAGGAGTTTTCCTTAGAAATCTTGCAGGCCGAGAAGCTTGTGGCCCAGCGGGATCAGTCCCTTCGCGTGGAGCTCACTTTTTCAAGTGAAGAAATGATAATTTTGGAAGAGGCAAAAGCTCTGCTTTCGAATTCATCTCAAGCTGTATCGATGCATGATCTGATGATGGATTTGGCCACCAGATTTGTGAAGTCGCGTACGAAGCTGAAAAGTGCTGCGGATTCTGCGGCCACGAGACCCCAACAAAATATTACTATTGTGCCTTCACAAAATGTAAATACGGTGCCTCATCAAAATGTAAATACGGTGGCGAAACAAAATATGAATTCGGCTCCTCTACGCATGAGCACTAGAAAGATTGTGCTCCAGAGTCAGCAGAGTTGCCAGCACACCGACCCTGTCACTGGGCGGCGGTGCAATTCGAAGTATTTTCTGCACTACGATCACATCCAAGAAAGGCAGTTTGGCGGCTCCAATGAAGCTCAGAATCTACGCCTTCTTTGCGGAAATCATCATCGGATGAGGCATGCGGGGGGATGAGTCGCTAGATCCTTCGAGGTCAAGTCAGGCCCGCTCCGGCCCGGTAGGATCGGAATGCTAGGGTGGCAAGATTCCGCGAAGCTCTCAAGATTCCGCGACCCCGTGAAAAGCTGAAGAGGGTTCATAATTGTCAGAGGGTTCAGTAGGCAAGTTCTCAATAGGCAAAGGCTTCATCATTGTCCTTATTTGGTTAGTCGCCTGTCGACAGACCAGACAGGGCCATTTAGAGATAGCGACGAATTTAGATATTCTCCCGTAGAATTAGCTATTTAGAGTGCCTCAGCCTGAGACGGAATTTGGCACAGGCATTGCTTTATAAGAGGTCAACGGGAGGCCTTTATGCAGTCATTTATTAAGTCGTTTCTGAAATCAATTAACAAGTCATTTAGTAAATCATTTAGTAAATCATTTATCTTTGCTCTAATTACTTTGGTGGGGCTGAGTGCCCATGCTTGGGTTTCCACTGCACCCGTTGAAAAGGAATTTTCCTTTAAGTTTCAAATGAAAAATGAAAAATATGAATACTCACAGAAAGCTGGCAGCTACGAAGAGGCCTTCGAAAAAGCGGCTCAGTCTTGTTACCGACACTTTAAGGGTGGCCGGCAGATCTCTGAAGATCGTGGCCTGGACATCATTGACGTCTGTGCTAACCCACGGACTATTTAGGCCAAAAAAAGAGTTATGACATGCATTTTCGACCTTTCCTTCACTTTACGCTGACTCTGTCGCACAATTTTAATGTCTTTTGCACACGATAAGGCTTCTTGATTTTGCATTTTCTCCGATTTAAGCTCATAGGACTAAGAAGGTGGTCTTATGGGACTTTTTAAAGGTGTTTTGGATTTTTTGTTTGGCAAAGATCCTGATATTTTCGATGAAAATGGGAATGTTCTTCATAAGTTCCCGAAGAAAAAATGGGATGCTTGGCAAAACCGATTGCGAATGGACCCTACCTACAATTGGCGAAACCACACCGGAACCCAAGCAGGTAAACGTGGCACCCAAACCCCAGAGCGTAAACCCTAAGCTTTAGCCCAGCAGGCGCTGACTCAAGGCCTGTAAAAAGTTATTTAAATTTTCTGGGCGTTTTATTGAAAATAAATCTTCGACCTGTCGTCCCCACGTATGCGCCCTTGCCGAGGTTATATTTGCGCCCAGTTCAAAGAGCGCCCTACTTGCCGCATATATCATTCCTTTTTGATCGGTGCCCTTTAATGAAAGGACAAGCTCGGTTGCGGACTGCGATACTAACTCCAAAGATTGAAATCGAACAGCCACGGGGGCTGCTGTTGCCGTATGGGTCAAAGCTAGCATCTTGACAAGGACTTCTGGGCTGCGATTGCTTTCAATATAAAACCAATCGTAGACACCTAACTCATCCGACGTATGAATCAGGGCATGACGAATCGATCCCCCGACACCAAAAATTCGTCCAACGAAATCCGCTAGCAATCCGGGAGCATCGTGTTGTCTGGCAAATCGGACCCAGTAGTATCTTTTTGTCTTTGCCACTACTAAAATGCTGGATTGTTTGGTGGTCCATACCTGTAACAAATCGGCCTGTAACTTTCGCGTCGGGATTTCAGAAAAAATTTGTGGATCCAATTTTTCCAAAACCACAAGCGGAAAGTTCTTTGGCAAACCAGCCGAAACCCGAAGATAGTTTTGCGTCCCACCTTGCAAAAGTTGACCCACCAACTGGGCCAGCAGACGCCCCTTCCAATCACTCCAAGCTTCAGGGTTGGTCGCGCGAATATCAATTGCGGTAAACACCGCTAACCGGTGCAGACGCTTAGCATTTAAATCTAAGGCCCAAAGATCTTTCCAAGTTTGCGGCAAGGCCGGATTCTTGCGAAAAGCAGCAATCGAAAGCTGGAGATGATTTCGAACCAACCACGCGACCTCTTGACGAACTGACTTTTCAAGGCCGAAACTTTTTAGATCCTTTAGCACCCATTCTTCCCCGATAGAACTGTGGTCGCCCTCTAGACCCTTCGCCAAATCATGATAAAAAGCCGTCCACGAAAGGATTTGCCAATCCTTTGCGGTCAACGAGCCAGCAATGGATGCCAAGGCATTGATATTTCTTGGCTGGTGCCAAATTTTTTTCACTTCGCGACAGGCTTGCAGGATATGTGCGTCCGCCGTATAGCGGTGATATTGGTCATGTTGGACATATCCAACCAGCCTTTTAAATCTTGGTATCAATTTATCAATTAAGCGCGAGTGAAAGACCGAAACTAACACTTCTTCCTTGGTACCCTTAGCGAATAGATCCCGCAGAACGTATCCACGAAGCACCGCCGTCAGTTCAGTTTTTTTAAGTTTATCCATGCGCCGGCGCACCGAATGTTCGGCTAAAATATCGGATTGGGATTTCAGCTCGCGGTAAAGGCCCTTTAGCTGTGGCGGGCGAAGGGGCTTTGTTGAAGACCCAATCCTTGCTTCATTGCGCGAAAGAACCGACCGCGCAAGACCCGACCGCAAGCCCGACTGTGCAACTATCCAGTTTGTATAAAAGCTGACACGCGATAGGCCTTTTTGCACATCACGCATAAAATCAGAAAGTTTTTTGTAGCCAAACCATTGGGACAAGCCCAACTGATCATTGCCGGACAATATGTCGCCACCTGAGCCCCGCTGATGCAGCCAATGCCGAATCAATAGAAAAAACTCTCGATAGTAAAGCAGCAGATCCCTTTCGTAAGTCGCATTGGAAAACTCTGCCGGATAGAAATCCAACAACAGCAAACCCTGATATAAATCCCGCAGCCCTCCGGGGCCATACTTCAGATTTGGCTCAAGAAAATTTTGAATGGAATCAAAACGAGCCAGTCGCTGTCTTCGTTCATTGCGAATCGCCAGCTGAAAGGTTTTAAGTTTTTGCAATGACGTAAATATTTTTTCTTGGGTGGCTAGCAAATCTTTTTTGCATGAAGCCACCAAGGGTTCTGCTTTATAGAGCGCCATCAAATCCCAGGCTTCAACGCCCTCTGTCCAATCCTGCCTATTTTTGGGAACCCGGTAACGAAGCTTGATACCCCGTTCAGAAAATTCTTGCACCAGCTTGGCAACGAATTCCTCTGGACCAATAAATAGAATATCTAAATCTGATTTTAAACAAAGCTCTTGCCTTGCCCATGAGCCCAGTAGAATGGGCATTGCTTTTAGCCAATTTTGGTTTTTGCTGAACTCTTGCAAAACACGGCTAGAAATCCAACCAGAGATTTCCCGCGAGCGATGACCCAATGGCTGCCTCAGATTCCCGTCCGGAAGAATCTGTACTTTGCTTTCCGACAGAATGCCCGCCGGATCCAGAAGCCGATCGGCCTCTGCTAATGATTTTGAAGAGAGGAAAGAGCTTCCTGCCATTCTGCTATCTTTACCATGGCCTCAAGCGGCGTTTTTTTTGAAACTGCAAATCCCCGAAGTTCGCCAATCATTTTTTCTAAGTCTGGATTTACGCAAGCGTCGCCGCTGGTCTGCAGACTGGCCGGTGGACTGGCCTGCGGACTAGTCTGCGGCGGACAATCCTCAAGAAGTGACAGCTGTGCGCTTGGCGCTTTTTGTCCGGCCTCTAGATTCTTCAGCAAAGCCTGAGCCCGCTGCGTAACCTTTGTCGGTAACCCGGCAAGCTTTGCCACTTGAATCCCATAGGACTTCTGCGCTGGCCCCCAGGCCAAAGTGTGCAAGAAACGAATCTCTCCCGAGCGTTCAGAAACAGTCATATGCGCATTTCTTAACTGCGGAAAGACGGCTTCAAGCTTCGTTAGCTCGTGATAATGAGTCGCAAAAAGTGTGGTCGCTTTGACCTCACAAAGAATATATTCCAAAATACTTTGCGCCAAACTCATGCCATCAAAAGTACTTGTCCCACGTCCAATTTCATCCAAAACGACCAAAGATTTTCGGCCACTTTTTGCCAGCATGTCAGAGGTCTCGGTCATTTCGACCATAAAGGTAGAAAGGCCTTCTGAAAGCTGATCCGAGGCCCCGATCCGAGTAAATATTTGATCAAAAACAGGCAATTGAGCCTCGTCAGCCGGAACAAAACTTCCCATTTGACCAAGAATAACAGTTAAGGCCACCTGCCGCATGAGGGTACTTTTTCCGGCCATATTGGGACCGGTCAACAACAGACAGCCCATGCTAGATATTAAAATATCATTGGCAATAAATGAAGCCGTGACGGTTTGTTCCACCACCGGATGGCGACTGGCCCGTAAAGAAATCCCGCTGCTGCTGAACTGCGGTCGAACGTATTTTTTCTCCATAGCCAACCAGGCAAGGCCTGTGACCACATCAAGCTCGCTGCAAACCGATGCCAGGGTCAAAAGGTCGCGGGCTTGAAGTAAAACTTTTTCTCGTAGATTATTAAAGATCTCAAACTCAAGGTCGGATCTTTTTGTTTGTGCACTGAGCACTTTCTTCTCAAGCTCGATAAGCTCATCGGTGCAGTAGCGTTCTGCATTACTTAAAGTTTGTTTTCGCAAATAGTGAGCCGGAACTTTTTCTTTGTGGGTATTGGTAATTTCAATGTAGAAACCAAAAACATTATTATAGCGAATCTTTAGGCTGGAGATACCCGTTAACTCGCGCTCTGCCGCTTCCATTTTAGCAAGCATGGACTGACTATCCGTAGACAGCTCAATCAAAGAGTCCAGCTCTGATGAGAATCCCTTGCGAATCAGGTGGCCTGCCTTGGTTGTTAGCGGAGGTTCTTCAACCAATGTTGATTCAAGATCATGCGCCAAAGTCTGCAGCGGCAAAAACCGATTTGCGATCTGGGCAAGGCTTAATGCTTCGATGCCAACATTTACTGATTGCGCCAACGCGATCAGATCCCGAGGGTTGCACTGGGGCTGGGCAATTTTCCCTAAGCGGCGTTCGATATCACCCATGCCAGATAGAATCTTGCGCAGGCTTTGCAAGCGCCCCGAATCACTGATCCAATTCTGCAATAAATCATGCCTAGCACAAATTTCCTGCTCCTGAGAAAGGGGAAATGCCAACCACTGCCGTAGTAGTCGCGCCCCCGACGAGGTCTGAGTGCGATTAATCGCCGAAAACAAACTGCCAAGGCCTTCACCTTTGTAGGTTGCAAAAATCTCTAGATGACGAAGAACCGTTGCTGACAGCTCCAGCCTTTGGTTTAAAGAGCGAAGGACAAAGGGCTGCACCGTCCTTAAAGCGTCCTGCCCACCCAAGCTTTGCACATAAGAACACAAACGAGCCACACTGTCTGGAATAGTTTTGGCTGGTCCGTCTGTCGCTGGAATGTTTTCTGCGAAAGAATGTTTGCTGATTAGAATTTTTTCAGTTTGCAAACCAACTAGACCAGAAAAATCTTCCGCCACAATAAGTTCTGCCACCGGAAGGGTTAAAAGCAAGCGCAACTGATCTTGAGTTGTTAACTCTTGAAAATAGAAGGCCTCTCCAGTTGTGGTGTCGACAAAGGCAAGATCACCGGTATTTTTATCGGTATTTTTATCGGTATTTGCACCGGCTGTGTTACCAAGGGCAGCCATATAGTGACTCTGGGTTTGCTCGAGGGTGTCAGAGTCAAAAACCATTCCAGGCGTAAGTACCCTGGTCACTGCCCGCTTCACGATTCCTTTGGCAAATTTTGGATCCTCGATTTGCTCACATATTGCGACCTTAAGACCTGCGCCAAGCAAGCGATTGATGGGTCCGGCCACTGAGTGATGGGGGAATCCACACATCGGGGTTTCATCATTGGATTTCTTGTTTCTTGAGGTTAAGGTAATGCCAAGAATTGGCGCTGCCTTTCGGGCATCATCAAAAAATATTTCAAAAAAATCGCCCATCCGGAAAAGCAAAACCTTATCCTGATGCAAAGATTTAATATCCCAATACTGCCGCATTAAAGGGGTCATTGTCATAATTCTGGTCTCATAATTCTGGTCTACTGCTTTGGCAGCACAGAATCAAGCGGTTCGAACTCGATCTCAAGCTGAGTTCCCACGGGTTGCTCTGTCCACTGAATCCCAGAGCCTAAAACTAAGGCATTTCTTGCCGGATCAAAAGCCCAGCCGCCCACTGGATCCTTTGCAATACTTTGAGTGCCAAACTGAACACGAATTGAATTTATATCAGGAACCCGATCCAATAGAATGACACGCCCTATCCTTTTAACCAAATCATCCCCAAGCTCGCCCAATTTTTTGCCAAAATCGGGATCACAAAGACTGAATGCTTTTGCTTTGGCTAAATCAAGAAAGTCCTCAATTCTAAGGGGCAAGGTCATCCCTTGATCGCGAGGGCAACCAACCACCGAAGAGGGAACATAAACAGCGTAACTTAAAACCTGAGAAAGATCCCCACCCTTTAAGTCAGTTAAAAATTGAATCAATTGCTCAGGTCCGGTTGATACCGATTGATCTTCCGCATCCGTTATAAAAACCACAACCAGCTGGGCTTCGGGTCGGTAAAAACCGCGATTATGCCCGGTTAAATTTGCAGGATCAAAAGCCATCACCACGGGCTGGAAAACGGCCTCGGTCGCAGAGCCATCGATTCCAACATGCATATTATTCGCTAAGGCCTGCATTGCATTTGGTGTCGTTCGTTCAACAAAAAGGGGGCTGCCAGAAAGCCAACCACCATAACCGGGAATTCGAAATTCATCGACCGAGGTTGTGGTCACGCCGATATGATAATCAAGAATCGCATTGTTCTGGATTCCCGCTGTAAATTTCTCTACGTTGCTTGCCAAGTTATTTTGATGCACGTCCATACTACCAGAATTATCAATCACAAAAAGAATATCTACTTTCGGATTAAAAGCAGCCTTAGAGGTATTCTTGCGCAGTTCGTTTTTTGCTGGAGGCGGCACCAATTTCTTGCTTTCCGGAGAGCAAGACACTGCAAGGCCAACGACCGCCGCCAACAAAAAAGTTTTTCCTAGGCCCATGACTTACCTCTTTTTTGACGCCTGACAGGCGCCTTTGACATCGACTTTGTAATTTGAAAGTTCGTCAAACCAAAGCTCAGAATCTGTTTTAAATACCAAAAGATCCTGCCCCTTAGCACCAGTTGAACCTATTTTTTCATCCTCTTTACCCTTGCCTGTTTTCACTATGCGATCGGCTAAGCTTGATTGTTGCAAAACTTCAGCTTCAACAATTTGCATTTTCAGTAAAATTCTTTGAATTTCAGCGGCCTCTTCTTCTGCCAGCTGCTTGATTCGGCCATCAAATTCGCCTTTTGCCTGACTGTAGACCTGATCAATACTCAGTCGAAATTTTTCCAGATCACCCTGAAAACCAATCGTTGCACTGCCGCCACTTAATGATTGTGCATACAGCTGGCCGGCAATAGCACTTTCAGCTTTAAGCCGAGCCTCGTAGCTTGCTTGCTGCTTCAATAGATGATCACGAGTTACCATGCGCGGAAGCTCTTCCCAATCCCGCCCAAGATCGGCGGTTTTGATTGAACCAAGCTGCATTCTTTCTGACAATTTTCGCACGGTCTCTTTGGCCTCACCGTGACTTAGCTTTATCATTGCCAAAGCGCGTGGCTTAAAAACTTCGCGGAATTGATTTAAACTTTGAGCGACCGAAGTGTAGTCACAAATTTTAAGCTGCGCTAAGGACCGCAAAAATAAGGCCTCGGGACCTGCCATTTTAACAAAGTGTTTACTTGCAAGAGTCTGAGTTACGGCCACGGTATTTTGCGGCTGGCCTTTTCTTAAATAAGACCATCCGATTTCTTCTTGAGCATCTAGCCAATAGTCAGAATTCTTTTGAATTTTTTCGTAGTACTTAATTGCCGCATCTAAAAACCCATTTTGGTATAAAACCCTGGCCGCCGTCAGATTCATCAGATCATCACCCACCGGGCCATTTTTGACTTTCATCAAATGGGCTAAACTCTGGGCGGACCGCCCTGGATCCTTTGCACTAAAACCGATAGTCAGTTGCCAAACCAGCCATGCATACTCCGGCGAGTTCGGTTGAGCTTTACTGAGTAAATCCTTAATCTCTTCAGACTTTTCACCAATGATTAGGTCGCGACCGCGCACGCGAACCTCGACCGCCGACCCATACCACTGGGTCCAAATGTTCTGCCAAAGTGATGGCCGCACATTCGACCAGACTTCATGATTACTAGGAACAACTGATTTCCATTCGCTTTCTAAGTCCTTTGCAATTGTCTCTGGCGAAGCGATCGAAAGCAGTCTTTCAAGGCCCAGCAAGGTCAGACCATTTTTTGCCATTAACCAGGCATAAAAAGCCTGGCCATTCGGAGTTTTCGCAAAACTTGAATCTGCGAAAGCACTTCCCCACTGATAAAGGGCCTTGTCCCATTCCTTTGCTTCTAAAAATCCAAAAAATATATTTTGCTCGGCATTCAGCACAGACAAAAGTCCGCGCAATGGCGTTCGCCGCAATTGAGCGGCTGCCGCGTCTCCTGGCTGGGCTGCTGCCGCATCTCCTGGCTGGGCGGCTGCCCCATCTTGGGCGCGCGGGCCCGCTAAGATTGAAAGCAAATCGTCTTCAGCGATTGCTTGCTCTTGCAAGGCAGTGCCTAGAAAAATAATCCCAAGACCTAAAAGTGAAAACCACTTATCACGCACAGTTCACCTCTTAAAACAAATAACCTGTTTGCACCGATGCGACCGTTAAATCCATTTTTTGCTTGCCCTGATAATTTTGTGCTTCGTAACTTTGGTAACGCAGCTCTAACCGCGTTGCTAAATGTTGCGAAATCCACAGACCAACCCCAGCGCCTCCGGTCCAGGTGCTGGTGCGACCTGACTTAAGTTCAATTTGTCCGTTACCTAAAACCAGATAGACATCAAAGTGGGAAATTCCAGCGTCCAAAATATTCATTTTGCCATAAATCGGGTACCAATTCACTAGCGCCATGGTTTGACTGATGGGGTAGTCAATATCGGGAATATAGGCCCTGCCTAAAATTGAAGTATCTGAAATTAAATTTTCGCCTTCTGCTTTTAGGCTATTGACCATATGGGAATATTTGACACCCACACTCCATCTAGGATTTAAATGAAGATGAGCATTTAATCCCCACTGCGAAGTTGCGGTATAGGGATCACCCCCTAAGACGTTGGAGTATTCGGGTGATAGCTCAACGCGGCCGCGCCGATTGACAATTCTATTTTGCACCACGTAGGTCGTGCTCTTCCCCTGCAAGGCTTGTGTTTTTTCTAGCAAGACATCGTTGCCACCCAATGAATCAAAGTCCTTCATCAGCTCGTCGGCCGTCGCCTGCAAACTGACTATTATCATGCAACAAATCACAAAATAGGCTTTCATCGCTGACCTCCATCGGCAATTCCCATTGTCCGTTTCCGATTCAAGCCAATGACTAAATGAAATTTCTGGCTTGCCTCCAATGATGATGACGAATTCGGACTGCTGTTCCTGGCAGAAAATATGAGCAAAAACTTTTCTGCACTTTGGGCTGGTGGATTCCACTTCAATACGCAATACGAAACATGGGCATCAGAATTAACACTTTTGCACGAAGCTTCTTTCGGCAGAGTTCCGTTGGATGGTAAATCCTTTGGATCAACCGTGACTTCGATTTGACCCTCCATTTTTGGATCCATGACAAAAAAACCAAATTCGTTCAATTTGCGCCGTTTGAATGTGACTTCTTTAAAATTACTAGACCCTTCGGACCAAACCGGTTCACTGACATTTGTTTCTATGGAAAAGTCGTTTTCGCGAATGGCAGAAACCAAACCTTGGCCAGAAGCAGCCCGCATTGCAAAATAATAGCGAGTTACATCCCGAGTAAGCTCAAGATCCTTGGTTTCAACCTTACATCGAAAAGCCCAATCGCCCAATGTCGCCAATTTCACAGCAGAACCGCAACTGGTGTAGGCTGCGCCATTTGCATAAGCAGATCGCTTAACCACATCCGGGGCGAAAATTTCAATTCGCGGAGGAAGAGCCTCGGTTGAATCCGTATCATGAACTTCAACTGTAAAAATGCGATTTTCGCCCTCGACAATACTTTCTAGTAAATCTGATGAACCCATTGACGAAATTCTAGGGGTCGACAAAGCGCGATAGACAACCACCTGAAAAGTTCGTTCGGCAATCATCGCATTTTCAGCATCTGTGGTTACCACTGCTTTAATTGTAGATCGCAAAAGAAGCTTGCCCTCTTTTTTAACCAAATCATCTTTCGGCTGCCAGTGCAGAACACCTTTAACTGGATCAAAGCTTGCGCCCTCTAGTTGTTCCAGCCCATCGAAACTTAAAACACCCATAACCTCTGGATTTAGAATTCGAAACGAAATGCTGTAGTCCGAAGCTGCACCCTCGGTGAACTGAAACTCCTCTACGGGTGAATCGATTCGAATCGCATCCACGGGAATCGCTGGCGTTTTTTTAACCGGCTTTTGCGGAGGTTCTCCGTTTTGAATATCATCTGGTTTCTCACCCAGGGGATTTTGTTTGCCCCAGTTCTTGATATCTTTTTCCAAGGTGCATCCGCCGACAAATCCCGCCACCAGCAACAACAAGGCAAATCTATTTAAAAAACTCATTCGCTCCCCCTTATCCATTTCCAGATCGCCGCAATACAAATGGGTATGAAACCTTGACGTCCATCCCGCCTTCCGGCAAAGGAAACTTCCAGGTCTTCAAACGCACTAAAATACAGTCTTCAACCAATTTTGAATTCAAAGTCGTATTGCCAACACCGGCAATCTTTACGGCCCCACTGCCGCCAATGGTAAAATCAACTGCTACCCGACCCGTTAGGGCAGGGTCCCCTTGCAGGCCTTGCTCGTAACAAAAGCGAATTTGTCCTAAATTTTTATTGATAACTGCGGCTATCAAATCCTTATCAATTCCCCCGCCGACAATGGCCTCTTTGCCTAACGGAATCGGATTGGCACCCGAAGAGCCAACCAAACTTAAAGTCCCAAAACCGGCGCGGCCTCCGCCTTTACCTTTGGTTCCATAGCCGCCTCCACCCTGCAAATTTGCACCAGCGCCAAGAGGTGCACCGACAAGACCTTTGCCGTAAAGCGAGGTTTGCACGCCACCCGAACCAGCTGTCCCGCCTAAGCCCGGACCAGCCGTCGTATTTACGGCCGCCAAGTTTAAGCCACCTTTTTGGGCCCCCGAATTTAAACTGCCCAAAACAGCAAGAGCCCCAAGACGCTTGACTGAATTTTGCACCTTGGTTTTTTGTATCACCGCTTCTTGGCTGGTGCTGGTGGCAACTTGATTAGTGAGCGGAATGCTTTTTCTAAGGGGAATGTGCTTTACTATATTTACAAGCTGCTGTCTTAGTTCGGCCTCGATTTTTTCTGTTGGCTCTGGACGAACTGCCGCAAAGATTATTATCAACAGGGCCGCTATACCGACACCTGCCATAACCTTTTGCCAATCCCGCCCCGATTCCTGCTGTGGCTGCACGTTTTGCAAAACCGAAACGCCAGAATCTGGGGCCAGTCTCAATTGCCCCCAACTTGAAACCGCAAAAGGTTGCTGCAACAGGGACTCGACTTGAACTTGGCCAAGGATCTCGAACTTGATTTGTCGGGACTCTAGACTTGCACAATCCGAAATTAACTCTAAGCGACGGGTGTCCTTTCGCTGCACAAGGGTAGCGGCTTCCCCCTTAAGCAAAAAAGTTCGCACGGTTTGGCCACTATTATTTTCAAGAATAAGTTTCGTAATTTTTGGTTGGGAAGAACCCGTTGGCTTTGGCATTAGAATCTCTCCGCGGATTTTTTTATCCTATCTTGAAAGTCTTTGCGCACGCCTAAAAGCGCGTCTAGAACTTTATCCTCTTCCACGGTTGTTACGGCCTCGTCAGAGAAATGATACTTACCTTGAACTAAAACGTCTTCAAAACTAACCTCGGTCGTCTTCTTGGTTGTTTTTGCGGTTGTTTTTGCGGTTGTTTTTTCGATCGGTTTTTCGATCGTTTTTTCGGTTGTCTTTTCAGTGGCTGCAAATAAAGGCTGCGAAGCAAAACCATTGAAAAACGCGAAGACGACTAGCGACAGAGCACCTATTTTTGCGACGCATTTACTTGGCACGGGACACCTCTTCCACTGTCAAATTCTCTTTCAAATTCTCTTTCAAATCCGCTTTTAAAGCCACGATTCGCCCTTCCAGATAGTCAACCATCACATGCCGACCAACAAGTTTCTCTAGCGACAACAAGGCTTCGAGTTTGTTGCGACTCCAGGGGTTTTCGCGGACCTCTTGTCTTGCTTTTTCGATTTCTGCCGGGTCAGGCAACCTTGTTTGCTGGGCAGTTTGCCCGGATATAGCTTGACCCTTTGCGGCTGCTGCCGCGGACCCCGCCGGAGCAACAGATAAAACTAAATCATACTCCTGCTGAAACAGTTTTCGCATCGAGCCCTGCGAAGTCGTTATCGCAAGCTTTAACTGCTCGACAGCTTTTTCTTGAGCCCAAAATTCAGAGATCTTTACTTTAAGATCGTTGGCTTTTAATTGATGAGGGGCCGCTTGTTGACTTAACAACTGAAGATACTCTTGCTCCTGTTGCGGATCTAGTTCCGCGGGCACGGGCAGCGCTAAAATATCTTGGTAGAATCTTTCACTTTCACCGGCCAGCAAGGTCAAAGACAACAACTGAGCTGACCAATCCTGAGCCTCGACGGTCCGTTTAGCTAACTTTTCACCCTTGTCCAGCAGCAGAAGCCGGGCCTTTAGCGACGTTGTCATTTTCCTTTGCGTGGAACCGTCCAACTTGTGCTTTGCAATCTCTGTTGCCAACTTTTGATATTCAGAAAGTAGTGCTTGTCGCAATAATATTTTTCCCGAGGCCGTCTTGCGCAAATCCAAGGGATTTTCCAAAGCTTTGTGAATTATTTCTGACTTCCCTTGGTCGGCATAACTCTGCAGGTAAAGTTCGGCCAAAAGGTCTGGCTTGGTTGCCAATAAGGACTTTTGTTTCTCGATCTCAAGTGCTGAATCCTTTGCTGTTCTGACCAACAACGCTGCTATTGCAATTTTTTTAGCTTGATCTTTCGAGACCTTTAAAAAATCAGCATAAAAGCCGCGGGAATCCTTCGCTGCCAGATCGGCATACATCGCAAGCTTTAAACTTTTTGCTTCCGAGTTATCGCGCAATTTTTCAGTCGCGTGAAAGGCCCCCTCAAAATCAAGAGCCATTTCAGACAACCAGGCTTTTCTCGAAAGGGCATAGCTTAAGTCTTCGGGACTTAATCCTGTCATCGTCAGAAGCTCATCTGCTGAACGCCGGGCCTCTGGCAACTTTCCCATCTTTTCAGCTAAGATTAACTTATTTTTGTAAAAAAGAGTTTTCTCCTGCTCGGTTGCGCTGACCAAATTATACTTCATCAATAGGGTCCAAAGAGAATTAGGAGAATTAGGAGAATTAGGAGAATTAGGAGAATTGAGCTCCTGCTTTGAGGCCGAAGTTGATTCCTGCTTCGAGGATGCGGCGACTTGATTCAGAATAGCTTTGCGCGAGATGCTTAGAAACTCAGTCTGAAACTCAGGCAAGGCCAACGCAAACTCTTGGCTCCAAATATCCAGCTGGACGTCATCTTTTAGCATGGCCAACGCGTCCAAAGCCAAATCTGCAGCTTGTCGTTTGATCGTCTGGCCCTGTGCGCCCGCAGTCAGCGCAATCTTTTTTAATTGTTCAGAAGATGTTTTGTAATCACCGGCCTGATAAACCAGATGTGCTATTTGATACTCAACTTCAAGTGCCTTTTTTCTATCTGTGGATTTCTCTAGATAAGTTTGATATGTCTTTTGCAAAAGATCTTTGTCTTCAGAGATTTCTGCCGTTTCAATGGCCGCCAACAATGCGAACTCTTTTTGCGCGGAATCAAAAGTTGCTGCCTGGTGAAAATACTGGACTGCAGTCACATATTTTTTTTGTGTCTCTGCAACTTTTGCGGCCCACATATTCATATCACTTTCGCTGCGGAAGACAGCCAAATAAAGCTGATAGCCCATGGCAAGCTCTTCGCTGGGATTTTTCTTTTCAGCTGAATTCCAGTCGACCAAAATATTCTTGATTCGACTTTTGAATTCCTTGCACGATTCGCCCGGCGCCTGGCATGCCGCGATCGACCCCCATAGGTCCAAAGCCACCCGATAGGATTCTAGCGCTTCACTCTTTCGCGCCCCCGTCATTCGCAGCGAGGTCAAATGAATCTGACTTTCAATGCGCTCTCGCGGGTCGGTCTGCTTTTGGTAGGCCAGCTGCCAAATATCAATGGCCGTGGAATTCTGACCTAGACGCTCAAACTCTGAGGCTAAAAAAGCAAGGTTCTGAACTTTGGTTGTTTCCGGGGATAAAGAAAACAAAGCTTCTGCATCAGCCAAAGAGCCCGATCGTTTCGCAAAAAACGTGGCCAAATCCCGTGAAGCTTCTTCTTGAAACTGCCTGTCCGAAGAGGCCTTCAGGGTTTCTGTTAGCGCACCAATAGCCTTGTCAATCTGTCCTGTATTAAATAGACACCAGGATCTTCGGTAAGACGCCAAATTGCGACTGCTTCCCCCTGGAATAGCAACCACAACTTCGTAGTGTGCCAATGCCTTTAACCACTCACGCTTTTTAAAATAGATTTCAGCCAAAGACAGCTCGGCTTCGGATTTTTGCTCTGGTGTCACCGCCAACTGAAGAACTAGCTCATAGCTTTTCATTGCACTTGCGGCATCGGCGTTGAGCTCTAAAAGATGGCCCATCTGCGAATGAATTTTGGCCTGAGTCGCTAGGCTATTTTCTGAGCTGCTTTCTAAGCTGGTCTCTAAACTCAATTTGGCTAGGGCTTGCCTATATAAGGACAAAGCTTGATCACGATCCTGCTTGCCATCGGCACAGCCTGTGGAACAATTGGACTCGGCCGCAAGCCGAGAAAACTGGCGGGCCCGATCCGAATACAAATCAGCCAACCTTAAAGTAATTGCATTATAGGAAGGATCCGACGGCGCTATCTGAAGCTGAACTCGACCCAATTTTTCAATGAGCAGATCGCGGGCGCGCTCATCTTCTGTCCTACTAAAAGCAGAGGCCAGACACTGCAGTCCAGTAAAAACCAACAATGCCACTAGTAATCTCGTCTTTGTTAGCACAAGGCCTCCATGCCTACTTTATAGCTAAATCATAGCTACTTCATAGCTACTTCATAACTATCGCAAACTTAATATCACTAATCCCCGCCTGACTAGAGGCCTGAATAATTGAGCTTAAAATTTCATATCTGACTCTGCGATCTGCCTGAATGGTCAGGACAGACGGGAATTCTTCATTCGGACGAGTCTCTTGAAATTTTTTGCGCAGCTCAATGATCGCCGCGGTTAAGCCATCGGCTGCGACCTCGGTGTCCTCCAAATAGTATTTTCCGTCATTAATTCGCACCACGGGCACACGGTCCAAGACCTCGCCTTTGGCAGCCTTCGGAAGCTCCATGTCTTTTCCCATAAAAAGGACTTCGCCGGTCGAGGAAAAACTCATCAAAAGAAAAATGACCAGAATCGAAAATGCATCGATCAAGGCCGTCAATAAAAGATCAGCAACGATACTTCGCTGTCGCTTTTCGCCCCTTGGTGCAATAATTGAACTTTCGCCGATAACACTGTGAAATGCGCTGTTTTTCAGGATACCTTGTCTTAACATTTATTCATCCTCAGGTGCTTCCTCCCACTAAAGGGGCGATACTCCTAAATCAATAATTCCTGATTTTTTAAATCGATCCATTAAATCAATAATGTCTTCGTAGACAGAAGCTTTTACCGGCTGCAAAAGTGCGGTTACCAACATTGGCTCGGATTGACGAAGTCGGCTGACAATTTTTTCTAAATTATCAAAATCAGGACGACCATCTTTTCCGGCCACTTTTTGCTTAACAAGACCTGCTGGAATTTTCGCATCCCTCACGTCCAGGGAAATTTCTCCGCCCTCGCCCATCAAAACCCACATAGTTGGCTTTTTCAGGCTTTCCGATGCCGCCTGCCCACCGACGGCCTGTTTGACATTCAAGGATCCCACCTGCAGCCAAACCGCAGTCAAAAGCAAAAAACAGATACAGACCGACAGCAAGTCAATAAAGGGAATCAAATTAATTTCAAAATCGATGTGCCGTCGTCGATTCGAACTCATGCATTGATCTCGGGGGCTAGACCTTCACTTGCTTTTTTTGCTGATCGCAAAGGACTTTTTAAAGTGATTGGGTCAAAGGCAAAACTAAGCCAGTTGAAAGCTTTCAAGGCCCCTTGATTTAAATCTTCAGCCAGCTGATTTGCCCGATTTTGCAGAATTGCGTAGGCTAACAAAGCGGGAATAGCCGTAATTAAACCATAGGCTGTGGCATTCATGGCCTCAGAAATACCAGCCGCCAGCAAGGACGCTTTTTCAGCTGGGTTCGAATAGGCAACGGCAGCAAAGGACTTGATCATTCCCGTGATTGTTCCTAGCAGTCCCGTCAGCGTCGCAACGTTGCCCAGCATGGACAAAAATGGAATTCGCCGATCCAATAAAGAATTTTCGTGCAAAAGGACCTCATCCATTTTGCCTTGGATTTCATCTTTTCCACCAAAGTTGGCCGCGGCTTCCGAGCCAGCGATAATTGCTGCTGCCACCGGATTTTCAGCCTTCAATTCCTGTGCTTTTCTAATCACTAAATCAAGCTCGCCGCGCCGGATTTGATCTTCGAAGGTTGCCGCAAAGCTGGATTGATTCAATTTTCTTCTTTTGAAAAGAGCAAGCCCTCGTTCCAGCATAATTGAAATTGTGACCAACTGAAATATTAAGATGGGGTACATCCAAAAGCCACCGTGACTAAACGCCGCTGCAATTTTATCAAAAGTTTCCAACATCAGTAGTCCCCTCCGAAAGGATTTGTTTCACATGAACATAATTTATTCGCCGACCTAGGCCGTCATAAAAATGGTCGCTTAGGTAGAGGGGGTAGTCCAATGAATAAGTAAACTAGACTCAGCTTTTGACGCAAGCCAACTTTGAAGTTCTCAGGATCGCGCCTGTAATGCTGAAAGTAGTTTTTCGTAAATGCCATCAAAACCACCGTTACTCATGATTAAGACCAGGTCCCCTTTGCGAGTCCTCTGGGCCAAATCACTTACAATCTGATCGGCATTTTCAAAAACGGAAGCAGAACAACCCTGCTGAATCAAATCGGCAGCCAATTCTTCACTGCTAAACCTGTCTTGTTGATCAATTTTAGTTTGATCAAAAGCTTTGGCAATCAATACTTCAGGACTTTTTGCGAAGGCCTCTACATACTGCTTTTGAAAAAATTTTCTTCGACTGGTGGCCGAGCGCGGTTCGAAAACTGAAAACAGTTTTCGCCCTGGATAACTGGCCTGAATTCCGCGCACGGTTTCGCGCACGGCCGTTGGATGATGTGCAAAGTCCTCGATGACCAGCACGCCAGCGGGCTCGCCTAGAATCTCTTGGCGCCGCTTGACTCCGCTAAACAGATTCAGCGCTTCGCTGGTTTTCTTAAGATTCCACTTTAAAGCATCAGCCATAGCGACAACCGCCAGGCCATTTAGAACGTTGTATTCTCCGGTCATTTTCAATTGAATCTGCGCGACTGAGGGCTGGCCTGGTCCATCGACAAAAAAACTAGACCCGCCGTCGCTGACTTTAATATCCCGGGTCCGGTAGTCGCCCTCGTTTATTCCGTAAGTAAAGATTCGTCGGGCTTTACAATATTTTCTGATTTCCGCAATGTTCAAATCCGCATGGGAACAGACTAGAATTCCGTCTTCAGGAATTAACTTCATCAGCTGGATGAAGGCGTCTTTGACGGCACCTAGATCCTTGTAAATGTCGGCATGATCAAATTCAATACTTGTTAGAATAACGTACTTTGGTTTGTAATGAACAAACTTTGGGACCTTGTCAAAATAGGCCGTATCGTATTCGTCACCTTCAATAACAAACAAGTCACCACCCGGATTCTGAAAAGAACGGGAAAAATTTTTAGGAATTCCCCCGATCAAAAATCCGGGTTTGTAGCCAAGCTGCTCGGCCACCCAAGCGATCATTGAAGTGGTCGTGGTTTTTCCGTGGGTCCCGCTGACAACAATGGATTCCCGATCTTCGATTATAAATTCACCCATGGCCTTGGGCAGCGAAGTAAAGGGGATCTTTAGCCGGGCTAGCTCCTGGGCCTCTTCGTTGTTGGCAGAGATCACGTTACCGACGATGACAAAGTCAGGATGCAATTTTAGATTTTCAGCTTTATAGCCCTTGGCAATGCTAATCCCTAAGCTTGCCAATTGTGTCGACATCGGCGGATAGGGATTCGAATCACTGCCCGTTACCTTAAAGCCACGGTCCTTCAATAAACCGGCAAGACTAGCCATTGCGGTTCCGCAAATTCCCATCAAATGAATATGGGCTCCTGGTTGCAAATCTGGGAAGGACATTGCTTAGGTTCTCCTTAATCCCTCAATGATCCAATTATGAATCTGAGGGCGAAGCTTTACAAACTCTTTATTTTCCCGGCCAAGAAAAACTCGATTACTAAGAATCGTAACAATCAAATCAATAGATGGATCATACCAAATCGAAGTCCCAGTAAAACCGGTGTGGCCAATAGAGTAAGGCGAAAAATAAATCCCACAACTTGCACTGCCTGGGGTCGGCATCATGTAGCCCAAGGCCCAATCGCCTTTTCCCGAAGGCCTTGCCCGACTGGCAAAAACCTGAGCGGTCTTTTGCCGGATTGCAGTTTTAGATATCCCGCGCAGCTGACTTCGCACAAAAAAACCAAACCAAGAAACATCATCCACACTGCCAAACAGTCCCGCATGGGAAGAAATCCCGCCAAAAGACCAAGCGTTTTCATCGTGCACTTCACCTTGTAAAGTTCGCCCCCGCCACAGGCATCTTTCGGTCGGTGCATAGTACTGAACCTTTGCCTTTGGCTGATTGTTCTCGTGAAATTCCAGCGAGGTCCCTGGATAGAAGGTCTCTTTGGTGCGGGTCCACAGGTCTAACAAGGGTAACGAATACAGACCCTCAAGAATGTGACCCAATAAAATAAAACCAATGTCTGAATAAACACTTTCGTCTTTGTGTTCATTTTCTAGCTGCAGATCACGAATAATTCGAGCGGACTCAGTCCAGCGATCAACCCGCGAGGCATTTAAATCCAGCTTTTTGTAGATCGGAAACCACCAAGTCAATCCCGAAAAATGGGTCAGCAAATCCTTAATCAATAAAGCGGAATACGGAAACCAGGAAAGAATGTCTTTCACTTTTGTTTCCAAATTCCAACGACCTTCGTCAAAGGCCTTCATCATAAGCTGGGTGGTGAAAATGATTTTGGTTAGACTGGCAAGGTCATAGTAGGGGTAGGTTTCACCGACCGAAATATCGCAAATTTTTCGGCCCCCTTGATGGACTTGCACTTGAACACCTGGGCTGGCAGGTGCAAGAACGGGCTCAATCTGCTTTATCAACTTCTGCTCGAACTGAGAGCTGCTCACTTTTGCACTCCTGTATCAACTATCAATTGAGGGCTAGCGCCACCAACAATCTGCGCCTTGGTTGCAAAAAACCAGGGCCTATTTCGAACCCCGTGCCCGGCCTTAATACCTTGAAAACAAGGAATTTTAATTTCTCGGGCAAATCTTTCGATAGCCAAAGGGGCAAGATCTTGGCCGTCGGCCTCTTCGCCTTTTAAAAAATCACCGAATACGATGGCCACCGCCCCCGAGAAAGCCTGTGATTGCCGTAACTGCTCGAGAAAACGATCGACGCGGTAGCCGCGTTCCCCGAGGTCTTCAAGAATGACGATCTTGCCTTTGGCCTTCATTGCCAAGTTGGTTCCTGCATGCGAGGCCAGCACCGTTAAATTCCCGCCGGTCAAAGATGACTTCGTTTTCTTTAGTTTTAGTGCTGCGGAATTTAAGGCAAATAATTCATCTTGAATTGACGTTACCTTACCAAAAAGAGCGGCGCTAAGCTCATCCAAATCCCGAGGGTCAATCCGCCCTGCCCGACTATTTTCAAGCAAAGGCCCGTGCAGACTAGGCCATTTCCATTTTTGATTCAGCTGCAAGTGAAGACTTGTGATATCGCTGTAACCTATTAATAACTTAGACCTAGCAGGTTTTTTAATTTTTTCAAAAAAAGGTATTAGCCTTAAGGCCCCATAGCCCCCACGCAAACACCAAACTGCTTTTGAATCCTTGGCCAGCAATGCTTTTTTTAGAAACAAAAATCGATTGAGATCCGAATTAGAATGAAAGGCCACCGCCGAAGTCATGCTATCTGCGGGAAATCGACCGACCAAACCCAAAGACTTCAGATAATTCAGCGCGGCTTCGACCACCTGCGGCTGCGAAGCAGAACCTGGGGCAACAACATCAACAAGATCTCCGCCCCTTAGCACTGGCCATTTCATATATTTTTCCTTTTGCCTTCTTGAACTTCTATCTTACAAGAATAATCGAAGCAGTTTCAAAGCCTTAATTGAAAGAGTTTAACCGCACGCCCAAGGCCTTAAGAAATTTCGCTAGGTATCATTATAGGTCTCATTGACTGAGCAAAAACTGAAACAAAGCTTTGTTTTGACAAGCTCAAGCGGTCCTTCTATCACTTATGCAAACAATTCAAAGGGGGCCTTGCCTATGTTTAAAATTGTAAAACTCTTTGCTATTTCAGGTCTTATTGCGATCTCCTCAACCAGCTTCGCAGAGCTTAACTACACAGCCAAACTGGAGCAGCTGCAAAATCGAATTGAAGTTGGATTCAGCGCGAACCTTCCCTTTGTAAAGAAGATCGAATCCATTAATCACCTTTATGACCTAGTTTTCCAAATGGGCATCACTGAATATTTTGGCAAAGGAGCCTTGATCCAAAAGGTTTCCTTGATTCAACCCTACACCGCAGAGACCACCTCTGCGGATACTGAAATCAGGGCTTCACTTCGGGAGCATGCTCTACTTTTGAACGCAGATGGAACGGACTCGGCATTTGTGATGCAAAACCTGCCTGTTTTTCACGCAGAGCTAAGCCTGATCAATGAAATAGAAACCCAGCTATTCGCCATCTATCCCAAGCTAAAAATAGAACGAATGCGCGACCTCCTATTTGGCACGACTGCGGCGAATAGTTCTTATCTTAATCATCTAGACCTATTGAATTCAATTTTGTCAGACCGCTCTTACAGGGCAGCGCTGGCCCGATTTGATGTGATTCAAGTTGTTGAGTCCTCGCATAATATGAAAAAAAGCAGCTGCATGCAGTATCCGCAGCAAACTTTTGAAAATGGGAAACTTGTAACCCGAAAGGTCTTGCGTCTTGAACTTTCTTACGACGGTCCTTTTCAACAGCGAAACTACGTCACGGAGCTTGCGGTGAGGCAGTTATTAAATACTATCGCCATCGCCAATTTTTCTGAAATCTCATTTTCTGATGTTGATTCCAGCAAACAAGCCAACGACTTGATGGAGCAATTCAGCCAATTTTTGACTCCAGAAAAAACTTTGAAAATTCAGGCCAAAGGAATTCGCCGTCTTTATTTCACCGACCGCCTAGAGCGAGAGACGGACTGGATTCATGGCGATACTCTGCTTTTAGGCACAACACGCGCCCAAATGGATCTTGTTTACAGCACCCTGTTTGGTAACTAATTATTTCTAGAGCACAGACTTCGATCAAAGCTGATCGGGGTCTACTTCTCTGGTTTCTGCTCTGGTCTGCGCCTAGCGATTTTTATCCGCCACGCGATTAATAGCATCAGCTAGTTCTGGGAAAAAATCTTTCTTGCGAAATTTCAATGGCCCCGGCTTCTTACCTGAACTCATTTCATTTAGATATTTGATCGAACCATAAATCGGCCCTGCAATGCGATGGGAATAAATCACGTAAAATCCAACGTGTAAGGTGAACAAAGAAAACGACAGAACCAGCAACATCAACTGGCGGCGGTGCTGGAACTCGGAAAAAATTTGAAAATAGCTATGTTCTGCGGAAAACCCTGATTCATAGCCAACATTCTTTAGCTGTGAAAACAAAATAAAATCTGAAATAAAAATCAAAAACACAATCGTCGCAATTGAAGCTAAACCCCAGGCCACCATCTTCCACTGGAAGTTGGGATTTACCAAAACCTTAGCTCTTCGATAGGGTCTGTCACTTGCGATATTTACCGGGGTTTCCATGCGCTGACTCCGTTTTTTTTAATTTTATCTATTTCTGTGTCTTGTTATCTTTCCTGTTATCTATCTTGATTCCACTAATTTTCTAATTTGATCCGAAACCCTTCGATTCCCTTCAATTGTTTTTTGCTGCTCTTTGACGCCCTCAACCAACAGCCCAACCAAAGCCGCATAGTTGATCGTTTTCGTCTTTCGTTTATCTGGAGCCGTATTCACCACCGCCGGAACCACAGGCTCCACATCCTGCGCAATCAATCCATAAATCCTAGTTTTTGTCTGAGGCGCATTCTTGGGCAAATAAGTAACCCCCTGCAATCGAAGAATTTTCGCCATAGCCATAGTGATAGGCTCAATATTTTTCTTCAACCGCCGGTCCGAGGCAGGAGTACCAACAAAACCAGTGGCCGCGTCAAAAAAAAGACCAACCCCCGTAGCCCCAAGCTGGGGGATCAGAATGTTGTAAGAATCACCGATCTTAAGAGAACCTTCCCCCGCAACCGCCACGCCCAATGCATTTCGACCCTGTCCGATTTGTATGCTGTTACTTGCAGCGGCAATGGCATTAACTCCAATCGCAATATGCCTGCTTCCAATTACACTGCCGCCGGCATTGGCACCGACATAGGTATTGCCTATTCCAGCCGTGTTACCACCTGGCCAGTATGAACCATAGGGAACAAGGGCCACGGGATGGGGCGCAGGCGGCTGAGGCGGAAACATACCGTAGATCGCTTGATAACCGACTGCCGTATT
>CALQIT020000023.1 GCA_943330705.2 Streptomyces griseus | reverse complement strand
GGCCGCCGCAGTTTTATTTCAACTTTTACTGCAGCTCAAAAAAATCACAGACAAATTCTCGGGGACGCTTTGGGATTTGTTAAGATCAATTCGCTCAGCCCTAACTCGAAAAGGCCTTGCTGACATCAGCCCGACGGCTGTCGCTGGAATGACCCATCCCGCGAGGATCTTACGGCGTGAAACTGAATCAAATAACCCGGTCAGGCCTGCAACATCTTTCCATTTAATGAGGGATTCCGCCCGCTTACCTGGTGGCACAAAAAAAGATTGCAGCGCAAACGACTTCTTGCTGGGCTTGGTAGCGGACTTTTTCATGCTTTTATTCTGACGGAGTCTTTGACAAAACAGTAGGAATTTTGATTATTTGGTCTGATGAAGGCCATCTACCTAGATTACAATGCAACCACGCCAGTTGACCCCCAGGTTCTGGCTGCCATGTTACCATTTTTTACCGAGCAATTTGGCAACCCGGCAAGCTCAGGCCATTCCTTCGGCTGGCAGGCCGAGCAAGCAGTGCAAAAAGCAAGGGCACAAATCGCAACTAGCATCGGCGCCTTGCCGCATGAAATTTTTTTTACTTCCGGGGCAACCGAAAGCAACAACTGGGTCGTGCGCGGGCTGCTTGAAACTGCACGCCAGCCCTTGCACTTTATCACAAGCCCCACCGAGCACAGTTCAATTCTCAGTGCTTTTAAATGGCTAGAAGGTCAAAGCAACGTCGAAGTCAGCTGGGCCCCTGTTAATAAATATGGCCAGGTTAGTGTTGATGATGTCGCGAAGCTCATCCGTCCCACCACTCGATTAATGAGTTTCATGTGGGTGAACAACGAAACAGGCTCGCTCAATCCGATTCTGCAACTGACAAAGCTGGCAAAGGAAAATAAGATCTATTTGCATAGCGACGCAACCCAGGCTGTTGGAAAAATTCCAGTCCATGTTGAAAATTCACTGGTCGATCTATTGTCGCTGTCGGGCCATAAAATATATGGACCGAAGGGCGTTGGCGCCTTGTTTATTCGATCGAGAAATCCCAAGGTCCAAATTTCGCCGCTGCTTCTTGGGGGTGGCCAAGAACGCGGACTCAGGGCCGGAACTCTGAATGTCCCTGGTATTGTCGGCCTTGGTGAAGCCTGTTCTATCGCGGCCGCGGTTCAACAGCAGGAATCCATGCGGCAAGCTGGCCTACGCGATCTCTTGCAGCAAAACCTGGTTGAATCTTTTCCTGGGCTGCAGATCAACGGTCATCCCGATGAACGCAGTCCCAATACGTTAAATGTAACCTTTAAGGGCTATGTTGTTCCGGCACAGATAGCGGCTATTGCGATCAGCAGAGGTTCTGCATGCAATAGCGAAAGCATGAGAGCGAGCCCCGTTCTTCAAGCCCTGGGCCTTAGTGAAACAGACGCTCAAAATACCTTGCGCTTGTCCTTAGGCCGCAGCACCAGCAAAGAAGATATCCTTGCGACAATCGGCATCCTACGCCAAGTTATCCAAGCAAAAAATTCACAGGCTTGAATGGCTTCAAAAAAATATAAATTTAGAAATCATTTTTTCGATCTAAACTTTTTTCCCAAAAAAACAACTGTAAAAACGGCGCCACCTGCTAGCACACCGGAAAAAAGATCAAAAGTTGCGCCACCTAATGGACCAAAACTTTCCTTTTGCTGATGTAGAAAAGAATTCCCGTGGGTAAGAATTCCTCCGCCAACTAAAAACATTGCTCCGGTTCCTGCGATACCCAAAAACTTCATTAGCCAGGGCGCAAAGCCGACAATAGATTGACCTATTTTCTTAATGCTGCGGCTGCTTTTTGTCATAAGCCAAAGACCAAAATCATCAATCTTTACTATTCCAGCAACAAGTCCATAGACCCCGACGGTCATCACCAAGCCGATGCTGACAAGGACAAGTATCCGTTGCAATAAGGGGTCGGTGGCCACGGAGCCTAATGTGATCACTATTATTTCTGCGGATAAAATAAAGTCCGTGCGAACGGCACCCTTTATTTTTTCTCTTTCGAAAATTCCGATTTCAAGTGCCGGTTCAGTTTCAGATGCTGGCTCCATTACTGATTCACTTATCGGCTCGTTTTGGAGTTTGGATTGTTTCCCAGGATTGCTTTTGGGTTTATGAAAAAATTTTTCATAAACCTTTTCAAAACCTTCGAAACACAAATACAGGCCACCACTCATTAATAACGGCGTGACAAGAAAAGGGACAAATTCACTGATCAGCAAAGCCACAGGGATAAGTATAGCTTTATTGACCATCGAGCCTTTGGCTACCGCCCAAACCACTGGCAGTTCGCGATCAGCGTGGACTCCTGAAACTTGCTGGGCGTTAAGAGCTAAGTCATCACCCAAAACTCCAGCGGTTTTTTTTGCCGCAACTTTGGTCATCACTGCAACATCGTCTAAGGTCGTCGCAATATCGTCAATCAGGGCAAGTAAGCTTGTGCCGGCCATATATTTCTCCAGTCCCAATATCTTCTACTTACTTTCCAGCCACTGGCCATCAGTAATTTAGTGAAAATAAATATAACCGATTTCACTACGAACTTAGTCCTATTCTTCGTGAACACTAGTCAAGGAGGACAAAGTGAAGTTACGCCTATTCCTAATCAGCGCTGTAATGGGATTCATTCTTGGCGAAAAAGTCATTTATGGCGACGACGATCGAAAGGACATTTACGACATCCAGGATGCTGACCGATCCTTCCGGAAAGCGGTATGCTCTGCAAAAGAATAGATTGGGAAGAACTCGCGATCTCAGGGGCACCTTTGGCGACGAACTTTCAGTAGAGATAAACATGAGCAGTCTTTCGGCGATCGCAGCTACTGGAATCTGGAAACTAAAGATTGTCGATTCAGTGGCTCAAGATATCGGCACACTCAATAAGTGGAAATTGATTTTTAAACGTTAAAGCTTGAACCACAGCCGCAGTTTTTACTGGCATTGGGGTTGTTGAAAACAAACCCTTTGCCATTGAGACCACCCGAATAATCCAAAGTCATGCCAATTAAATATAAAAAACTTTGCGAATCGACCACGACTTTTTCGCCATGGCTTTCAAAAGTCTTGTCGCCGTCCTTCAGCTGACTATCGAAATCCATTTTATAAGATAAGCCAGAACATCCGCCCTTTTTGACCTCGACCCGCAAAAAATCCTGAGCAGCTCGCCCTTCCTCTGACTTCAAATTCTTTAGTCTTTGAATGGCACTCTCGCTAATCTGAATCATAGTGGACTCCTTATAAAATCTAATCCTTCATTAATTATAGCAGATTTTACCCCAAAGCAAGTAGGACCCTTTTCGTAATAGATAAATATATGAATTTACTTGTATTTACGCAGTTATTGCCAAATCTTGAACTCGCTCCTAGCCCTACCTCAGTCTGAATACAGCAGCCATCCAAGCACACCCTAACGCCCTAAAGCAATAAATGTGCAGGTTTTTTCTGACCAACCATCCCTTAAGCCGAGGGAAGAAAAGTTGCTATTTTTTCAAATTTTAGAGTTTAATTTTCGCAGGGAATGCGAATCAAAAATTCAGTATTTTTCGAGTCCCGATTGTAAAGCAAATCTCCGTCCATTTTCTGTAGCGCCGCTTTGGCCAAGCTAAGCCCAAGGCCCACTCCCTGCCCAGGCTCCTTTGTCGTAAAAAATGGCAGGAATAGTCTTTCTACAATCGCCTCGGGAATACCTTTCCCAGAGTCAGTGACGCGAATGACTGCGTGACCGTCCTCACGTTCTGCAGAAATTTGAATCCACTTCTCTGGAAATTCTTCTGGAAATTCTTCTGGTAATTTTTCTGGTAATTTTTCTGGCAGGTTGTGTAGTGAGCTATCTGCGGGAATCTCGAGGTCAGCAATCGCATCAATTGAATTTGAAATGAGACTGATAAGAATCAGTGCGTGCTGAGCTAGGCCGCCAGAGATTCGAATATCTTCTGGGGTCGAGATTTTCATCTGGATGCGTTTGTCATCGACTCGACCCTGAACAAAGCTCATCGCATTGCTTAGAACATCGCTGAATAGGCAAATTTCATTGTCTTTGGAATTCGGCTTCGAGGCAATATCCAGTAGCGCGCGGACAATTGAGGCCAGGCGACCCACTGTTTTACGAATGCCCTCGAGTTCTGATTTTATCTTGTCGGGACTGACGCTTTCCCTGTCAATTCCCTTGATCAGTAATGCACTTTTTCCATCAATAATTGCTAAGGGGTTATTAAATTCGTGGGCAACCCCGGCCGCCAAAATACCAATTGAGGCCATTTTTTCAGCCTCAATTAATTTTTTTCTTTCTTTGCCGATATTTAGATATCCATTAAGCTTTTGGATATTAATTGTTGCTGCAAGCACGGCCTCGACCCCAGCAAGCGCGATAAAAAGCCAAGGGTGAAACAAAGGGTCTTTTGTTGCCACCGCCACCACTAGGGTTCCTATCATACAGGTGGTGGTATAAAATATGATCATGGAAATTCGCACCGTCAGTGCCGTACAAACAGATAGCACCGCGTACAAACCCATGACATAGGTGGGATTTAAATTTAGCCGATAAAGCAAAAACAGAATATGCAACGTCATTGTGGTTATCGCAAAGGTGACAAAAAACTGGGAAAATCGCCTCGATGTCGGTACAAAAAATAATAGGCTTAAAAAGACTGCAGAGGGTGACGAAACCAAAAGTCGCTCGAGATAGCTGTCAACACTGTTAGGCTGAGCGTACTGAAAAAGCACCGCAAACAGAGGGTAGATAGTAAGATTCATCACCAGCACGGACACTGAGACATTCAGATCATGATTGTCATCTTCAAATGATTTGAACTTCTCGCGAAGCCATTGGATTTTCGGCATGGTCATATTCTGGTTCATATACCACTGTCGCTATCGGCATAAATTCTATGCCTCTAAAATGTCGAATTCCATGGAAAAGTATTACGTTACACTACTTCGCAGCCAACTCTAGCATAGCGCGGAATAAAGCCCGGTTAGATCGGCACCACATCCAAATCTTTTTGTTTTATCTGACGAATTTCTTCTGGGATCGCTTGCAGGACCATCGCGGACAATAATTCAATCAATTCGCTTTTGTGATGCTCTCGGCGATAGACCAAGCCAATCTTTCGGGCTGGTATCGGTTTATCAAACTCAATCAAATCAACTTTGTTGCTAAGCTCTTTGGTCGCCATTTTGGGCATTAGGGTATAACCCCCGTATTCGCTGACTAAATTCTTAAGTGTTTCTAGGCTTCCGCTTTCAAATTCAAATTTTCTTTTCCCCTTACCCAATTTCGTCGAACAAATTTCTAGGGTTTGATTTCTAAAGCAATGCCCCTCTTGAAGTAACCAGATTTCATCGGACTTCAATTGGCTTTGTCTAATTTTTTTATTTTTGCCAATTTCGTGACCCTTTTTAAAAATAACCGAAAAGGGCTCGAAGTATAAGGCTCTTTCAATGAGTTTATCGATTTTCAAGGGCAGGGCCAAAATTCCCACGTCAATCTCATCATTATTTAAAGCATCAACAATTTGGTGGGTTTGCAATTCCAAAATCTTTAATTCTACAGGCAGCGATTTACTTTCGAACTCTTTTAAAACAGAAGGCAATAGGTAGGGGGCAATAGTAGGTATAATCCCAATCGTGAGCTGGCCTTGGATTTCTGCGCCATGAAAATTCGTAATAATGGACTCGATTTTCTTTGATTCAAAAAGGATCGTTTTAAATTGATCAATCAATGCTTTACCCGCTTCGGTCAGCAAGACGGGTTTTTTACTTCGATCAAAAAGAATGACACCGAGATCATCTTCAAGTTTTTGAAGCTGCATGCTAAGTGTCGGTTGCGTCACATGACACGCCTCGGCGGCCTTGGCAAAATGTCCAAATTTGCGCACAGCCAATACGTATTCCATCTGAGTCAGAGAGAAATTGATTCTTGTCGACATAAAGCCTAGCTTATCACGATAGATTTTATCTATCAACATATTAATATTATCGATTTTACAATCATAGCCAGAACACCGAATATCTAGTTGAACGCAAAGACGCAATAAATACTAGACGTAACAACCAACACAACAACAAAGGAGAAATTATGCAGACACTTATTAACACGAAGTTGCCTGACTTTAAGCTACAGGCTTACCACAACAACGCTTTCAAAACGGTATCTCAGAATGATCTAAAGGGGAAATGGTCCATCTTCTTCTTTTACCCAGCTGATTTTACATTTGTTTGCCCAACAGAATTGGGGGATCTGGCGGATAAATATCCAGCCCTACAAAAAATGGGTGTCGAAGTTTATTCAGTTAGCACGGATACCCACTTTACCCATAAAGCCTGGCACGATGCTTCGGAAACCATCAAAAAGATCAATTATCCAATGCTTGCTGACCCCACCGGAAATCTCTCGCGCGCCTTTGGTGTGCATATCGAAGAAGAAGGCCTTGCCTACCGCGGAACTTTCTTAGTCGATCCAGAAGGTCGAATTAAGTTGGCAGAAGTTCAAGACAACGGGATTGGTCGAAATGCAGATGAATTGGTTCGCAAAGTTCAAGCGGCCCAGTTTATTGCAACACACCCGGGTGAAGTATGTCCCGCAAAATGGCGTCCAGGTGAGAAAACATTAAAGCCAGGTCTAGATCTTGTTGGGAAAATTTAATAATTCACTCTTGCTTTTTTTTTGAAAAGGAGAACCTATGCTTGATCAAGACTTAATAAACCAATTGAGGACAGTATTTTCGCCCCTGGAAAATAAAATTGATCTGGTATACTCCCCTTCTTTTCACACGGATCAAAATGAATTGGAGGCCATGTTAATTGACGTGGCCTCTTGTTCAGAGAAAGTGACAGCACGACTAGGGGCTCCTGATGATGGCAAGCAGGCGCCCTTCCCGCAGTTTGAATTATTTAAAAATGATGAACGCACTGGCGTTACCTTTAAAGGAATTCCCGGCGGACATGAGTTCAGCTCTTTGATTTTAGCCATTCTAAATACGGATGGAAAAGGAAAATGGCCTGACCAGCTGATCTTAAATCGCATTAAGAAATTAAAGGGCCCTATTCACATTAAAACCTATATCTCCCTGTCCTGCGAAAACTGCCCTGATGTTGTCCAGGCCCTGAATCAAATGGCCCTTACGCACAAGTACTTTCGCCATGAAATGATTGATGGTGGTTATGCTCAAGACGAAATCGAAAAACTGGGTATTCAAGGTGTTCCAAGTATCGTGGCCAATAACAAACTAATTAATTCCGGTCGGATTACCTTGCTTGATTTGATTACGCTGATGGAAAAAACATTTGGTGTTTCCGATTCTGACAGCCAAGTTGTTGAATTGAATTTGGGCCATTTTGATGTGGTGGTCATTGGCGGAGGACCGGCCGGGGCCGCTTCGGCAATCTATAGTGTCCGAAAGGGCCAAAAAACAGCCTTACTTGCTGAAAAATTTGGTGGGCAAGTGCAAGAGACAAAGGGCATTGAAAACCTAATTTCGGTTCCTTATACTGAGGGTCCACAACTGACAGCGCAGTTGCAACAGCACGTCAGTGCCTATCCGATTCAAATTTTCGAACATCGGCGGGTAAAGACCATTGACCGCGAAAGCGATCCTAAAATTAAAAAAATTCTTTTAGAAAGTGGCGAATATATTACTGCCCACTCTGTGATTGTTGCCACCGGCGCAAAATGGAAGGAGCTAAATGTACCCGGCGAGAAACAATATCTTGGGCGCGGCGTCGCTTTTTGTCCCCATTGTGACGGCCCCTTTTACAAAGGCAAAAAAGTGGCGGTGGTCGGTGGTGGTAATTCAGGGGTAGAAGCAGCCATTGATTTATCAGGCATTGTCGGTGAAATCGTGCTGCTCGAATTCAATGACACTTTAAAAGCGGACCAAATACTTGTGGATAAGCTAAAAAGTCTAAAAAACGTAAGTATTATTACGCATGCTCAAACGACTCAGTTCAAAGGCGACGGCCAGAAAATGCATAGCCTGGAGTATAAAGATCGAACCTCTGATACGACGAAGGAACTTCAATTGGACGGCGTCTTTATTCAAATTGGTTTATTACCCCAATCGCAATTCTTAAAAGGTGTCGTCGAACTGACAAAATTTGGTGAAGTGATTGTGGATTATAAAGGCCATACCTCTGCCTCTGGTATCTACGCGGCCGGAGATGTTACGACGACACCCTTCAAACAAATCATTATCGCTATGGGTGAAGGCGCTAAAGCCGCACTGTCGGCCTTTGAAGATCGAATGCTTGCAAACTGAACAAACTCCTATTCGCCACAAAAGGTGGGTTCAAAACCATGGAAGCTTTTGCAGCTAAAATGGTTAATCATACAATGCGTTGGACTTTTTCGACCCATCACTCGGCATCCGTGGTCGCCTCGCGATTTGAGTGAAGTATCAATCAAGTCTGCGGCCTTGGCTTGCCAAAACTTTATGATTGCCATTGCCGCACAAAAATATGATAGCTGCCCGATGGAAGGGTTTGACGAGACCCGTGTGAAAAAACTATTAAATGCGCCCATGTGCAGCCGCGTGGTGATGGTCATCTCTGTCGGCGAACGGGACCAAAAGGGCATTTGGGGTGAACAATTTCGTGTTCCTAAAAGTGAAGTCTTCTTTAAAATCTAAAGTGTTGGTGTAAATGCAACCTAGGGGTTGCCTCTCTGGTAGAATTTAGTGGCAGACTTCAGAACGTAGCTGGGCAATCCATTTCGCAGAAATTGCGCAAAATATATTTTTAATTTCGCGGTCGTCCAAATAGTCCACCGCAATACCTGCGACAATTTCTTGAATTGACGGATTTTTCAGTGCGACTTTCAGAATAGCTTTAAACTCGTCGTTTTCTAGCTCGCTCAAACCAATGACTGCTTGTGCAGCAATGTAAAAATCCCGGTTCTTAAGAAGTCCCTTGAGAACAGCAATTACCTTATCAGATTTCTCACGAGCCGAAAGTTCACCGACATAGCGTTGCAAGGGTGTCATCACAGATTGCCCCTCTTCGACCTTCTTAGATTGCCGCTTGAGATCGGTAGCGATCCACGCAAGCAAAGTGTCAGTGGTTTGCGACGCTATATACTGGCCCTCAAGAACAGTTCTGCTAACCGCGTCTTTCTCCAAACGAATCGCATTTGCCAGTGTTTCGGGCGTTAAACTTTCTGCGGGCAAAGAAGCTTTCAAAAAACTGCCTAGGATCAGTTCCTGAGATTCAAATCGAGCGGTCTGATCGTCACGGTCGCTATCCCAATAAATGTGAATTGGAAGACCCAGTTGTTTTAGTTCAGGGGAAGGCTCGGTGCCCTTTGCTATCATGAAATACGCAACATCAGTCAAATCTAACCTGCCCCAAATCTGAGCCTCACAATAATTGATACACTTGAATGGCGAAAGATCCTTCGTCAAACTTCGCGCCGGCAATAGCTGCTGAGGGGCAACCAAACTATCGCTATATGAAAAGGTGGTCGATGCGAGTATGGATTTTTTGAAAACAACTGCTAAATCTCCGTAGGGATGGGGCAACACGCCTCCGCCCCGCCCGCGGCCCTTTATGTTTACAATCCCGTATTTTGGTAAAACTTCTAGAATCTTTTGCGCGTATGGAAAAACAGAAAGCGAATTCGTTTGTTCAACTTTTATTCTGTGGAGCTGATTCAAGACAATACTGTTTGAGGTTTGATGCTGATTTAAGAAACCAAATCTAATGACCGAGTTCAAATAGGCAGAGTTCATCATCATTATTACCTCAGGAAGGCCAGCCGCTTCGTCTTCAGATTCAATATTTGAATTTACTTGCGTATTGCCTTTTAGTCTTGAAACTATCGAGCGCGCAATCTGTTTGGAGCTCTGCAAGCGCACTTCTGCTGGACTGACCAATACTCTGTGGCGAAGTCCTCTGGACTCTGTAAGGTCCATGCCCGCAGTTATCTGGGCTATGGTGCGATGCGGGCTTGTTTGACAGCCTGTCCAAGTTAAACAAAACAGAATTAGTAAGTTTTTGCACATGCCCTCGATAGATCGGCATTTAGACGAATCGGCGATAGCTATTTTTGCAAAGCAAAAGGCCGGGAAGAGGCCTCCTACAAAGGTCCAGGCGTCACTAAAACATATGCACAATCGCAAAAAAACTGCTCTATTTATCCAGTCGACTTAGCACAAGCGCCCAGACCATAGGGTCACAGGGCTTTGCTAGGTGACAGTGAGATTAAACGCTTTGGAGGATACGATGAAGTTAAAAAATTTGAGCTACAGGTTTTTTCTTTCCGTCCTAGTTTCGTTACTTTGCGCCACGCCAAGATCGGCCCTTGCTTTTTGTGGCGGGGATGGAAATCCAGAAAATCCTTTTTTGATTTGCTCAGTGCTTGAACTTGACCAGGTTCGAAATTTTTTAAAGGGGTCATTCAAGCTCAATTCAAACATCAATTTGAAAAATAAAAAATTTCTTCCCATAGGTTCATCGCAAAGTACATTTAGTGGCCACTTTGATGGCAATGGGAATACTATTAGTAATTGGTCCTTTGATGATATTACAGCAAAGGACGTCGGACTTTTTGCCGTGGTCGCCCGAGGGGCGACGATTCGAAATGTAAAAATGAAGGCAATTCAACTTAAGGCTTCGGGTGCTGTCGGGGCAGTCGCCGGATACAGTGAGGACCAAGTCACTATTTCGAACTGCACTGTTCAGGGCAAAATTTCTGGAGCCGATGCCGGTGGAATCGTTGGCTATGGATTTGGAACTTATTCGAAAAACACCTTCAGTGGCGCGATTGAGGGTTCGGATTCGGCTGGAGGAATTGTTGGCCATCTGGCAATGGGTGGCACGATTACCTACGCGACTATGAAATCAGGATCGGTCTCCGGCCAGTCTGCAGGGGGTATCGTGGGTCGTGCATCGGCTCTGATTAGCAATTCAGGCTACCTGACTAAAATTGCAAGATCCTCAAGCGCCGGAAAAATATTTGGATCATCTCAGGCAGGAGGACTGGCCGGTGACGTCTATGCGTCCCAGGTTTCAGATTCATTTTCGACGGCAAGTGTTCAAGGTCAACATATATCTGGCGGGCTAATTGGCTTACTTTCAAAAAGTAAAATTTTGAATTCATATTCTACCGGCCGAGTTCTTGCGGGAGGATCAGCTTCAGGGGGACTTGTCGGGCAAGGGTGGGATTCCTCAATTACAGATAGTTTTTGGGACTTGCAAACATCCAAATCTGAATCCAGCGCTGGCGGCAAAGGACTTGCAACCAAGGAAATGAAGCTGCAATCCTCATTCCCAAGCACCTGGCTGCGGACCACTTGGATATTTAATGCGCGCAAGTATCCAGCCCTGATTACCTCTGGCAACGACGCTGAATAAGGTTCAGATAGGGCTGATTCCAGCCTGGATCTTCTGAAAATTTTCAATTGATCTTTTATGGATTTCCTATCTAGTCGTTTGCTATTCATGGCCGCGTTGCGATGCCAACGATTCGTCGCCAAAAGGTCACTGCCAAGATGACTGTCGATACGTCGTCAAATATAGGGTTCTATTGTTTTTCAATCAAGGGATTTACTGGGACATTTTGTCCCTCGCTAAAGAAATTCGAGTCATTTCTGGAAGCGCCATTCTTCAATTCCCAGCGCCCCAAAAAATAAACCGCTGATAAACCATTTCAGAATTTCAGAATTTTCTAAGCTAACGCAACAAAAAAACTGTGATTCAATTTTTTGTCTGCCAGAACTTCTGTCAAACAAAAGGCCAGGTCAAATCAGTGTATGGTGGCTTGGCCTTTGCAGGCTATCCAATAGTGATACGAGAAAAAACAACTCAATCCATGGGGGTCATATGACAGTTCCTGTTAAAGATATAATGACTAGAAAACTTGTCACCATTCAAATGGGATCATCGGCGTTTAAAGCGCATAAAAAGATGCAAGATTTGCGCATCCGTCACTTGCCTGTCGTCGACGAGTTAGACGACATTGTCGGTGTTCTTTCGCTGCGCGACGTATCCAATCTGAGCAGGCCCGAGGCAATTCCGGTTGAGTTTGTTATGAGTGCGACCGTGCAAAATATGAATCAGAATACTCCGATTCGAAGCGCAATTTTAAAAATGCTAGAACTTAAAATTTCGTCTTTGCTGGTGATCGATGAGCAGGAAGACATCGTCGGAATCGTAACAACTGACGATATGCTGTGGTTTCTTGCACACAAACTTCGGGACGAACCTGAAGAAAGCGAATTGATTTCAGATACGAATCTGCATACCATCGGAAAGTTGGCTCATGACCTTTCAATAATGGGAATATAGAATGCGAATTTGCGCGATATTTTTTCTTTCGTTTCTTTTTTTTGAGCACGGCTTTACCGAGCCCCATTTTGGCATGCCACCGGTGGATTTAAGGCCTGGGCAGTTTGTTGAGGGCTCCCTGTTTTCGGTAAAATTCGTACCTGGAAATAAAGAAGCGACGTTTTACGTGGTTGGCAAAGATGCGTTAAAAATCAAAGTGGATCGACTTAAGTTGGAGCTGATTACAGAAGACCCTGGAGGTAAACAGTCCTTCATCTTAAGACGCAAAAATAAAGTTTTTTTATTCAGTGAAAAAACTCTTTCAGATTTTCAACTTAAGATTCATGCTGAAGACGGGCGCGTTGACCAACTTCGCATGAAGTCCTCACCGTAAAAATCTACCGAAGGCAGTTTATGATTCTTCGTGGCGGAATTTCTAAATTACTGCAAGCGCGAATTGCAATTGGACGAATTAGCACTCTGATTCAAACTCCGCTTTTTTGGATTCTTTCGATTTTTGGAAATGGCTTTGTCTTACTGGGTACCTGGCTAATCAACTATTTTGAAAGTCCAACCAATCCGTCAGCTACCGAGTTCATCGACTGCCTAATTTGGGCGGTTGGACTTGTTACGACGGTAGGAGCCAGCAGCCTTCATCCGATCACTCTTGGTGGCAAACTCGTCATGCTGGTTATGATGGTCGGTGGTGCTGTTTTTTTGTGGTCATATATGGCACTGTTCATTGGCACATTTGTAGATCCTGAGCTAAAAGTCCTTGAAGATAAATTGACCAGCCTGCAAAAGCATTCGATTCAAGACGAAGAGATTTTACTTCAGCTTCAGCAAATCATCCCGAATACAATGGCTAAAAACGAAGAGGTCGACCTTTAACAAAGTTGATTTCGTAACTATCGATTTCAATACTTTTTTCAGCCCCAAGACCTTGCAATTTAATTTTCGCCACCAACCAATCCTCGGGCCAAAAATCATCAAGACCTTTTATTTCAGCAAAACCCCCGCCGGCAAGATCAATTTTTTGATCTATCGGCTGAAGCTTCTTGATCTGTTCTATTGGGATTTCAATTGCCGAGGTCTCTTCACTGCCCTCTTCGTAGCGGCATGGCACTTGTATTAGAATATGTGGGATCATACCGCTAACAACAACACCTTCAGCGCTTAGTTCAACTTCAAGCTGTGGGTATTTCTGACAGATATTTTTTCCATGCAGACTAAACGCACCCAGCGACAGTTCGATATTTTGCGAATTCTTTTTGCCTACTAATTTTTGCAAAACTCGCAACTTCAAGGCGCGAACTAAGTCACGCTCGGCAACCGAATCTAGGGAAAATGGCTGAAATTCATTCTCTATCGAGGCCAATCCACGAAAAATCTTTGTTGCTTGGCTATTTCCAGAAGATATTTGCCACAGACTTATGGCTGCCAGCATCGCCATTGCCAGACCGATAAAGAAATGTTTTTTTGAAATCTTCTTCATAACGAATACTCACATTTTGTTGCGGCTAAATCGGTTTCTGATATTGTTGTTCGTTCGTAGTTTCTGCGTAAGTAGGGATCCATTACCGTAGGCGGAATCAAGAAATGCTTAAGGCCCAAAAGATGCCCCATCTCGTGGATCAGCAAGCTTTCTAAATGAACTTGCTTGGGATCCGTCGAGCTCAGGTCGTAGTATTGAAAATTTTTGGCATTTACTTTGATATCGCTATCGATGAACTTATTTTCAGAACTAATAGTTCGTGTTAGTGCTTGAATTGTATTCTTTTCTTCAGGCCAATCGGTATGCCAATAAAGGCCGTTCTTAAAATCCTTTTCGGAAGTTGATCCAACCGCTTGCGAATCCAAATCTATAGAAAGTACTTGATACCCCAAAGCATCATCCCACGCTTTGGCTGCACGCTTAGCTGTTTCGACAAACTCTGCTGGCCAGGAAGTGGAAAGATAGATCACAACCGGCCGAGTATCTTTCCAAGAAATCCGTCGGCCGTAGGTATCCTGAACAAAGCCGCACGATGGTTGTTCCTCAATAGCCAATGCCTCAGGCCTTAGAATATTGCAGCCACTGAGGGATATACAAAAAAGAAGAACTGGTAAAAGTAAACGCATCAACGTCTATTTTAGTCTATTCGCTTACATATTTGGAACGTCGAAATGGTCGTGCTCTACTGAAAGGTTCTGCTTAAAGTCTAGGTTTTCATAAAGCAAACCTGCGCAGGCCTAAGTACGGGCCAGGAGACAAAGCTGATCAGCCCTATCATTATGGATATTCCCTGAGTGAGCACGAACCCAGCGCCATGATATTCTGTGACTTTTATCAAGTTGGTAAAGAATCTTTATTTGGTCAACGCTGGGAATTGGAATTCTATTTCTTTTAACCCAGCCATTAGATTGCCAGTCCTGCATCCAAAGGGTCACGGTATCAATCAGAACCCGCGAGTCAGAAAAAAGAGTAACTTCTGATCCCTGCGGAAGTAGCCTTAGGGCCTCGATGGCGCTTTGAAACTCCATCCGATTGCTGGTTGTTTTTTTAGCGCGACCTGAGGATTCATGGAAAAGCTTTCCATTTTTTAGAATGACAAAAGCCCAGCTCCCTTTTCCGGCCTTTAGACTGCCATCGGTGAAGACTTCAAAGTGGGTAGCCTGATCCGCGATAGAGGTTCGCATTGACAGCATTTGCCGTTTCACCAAACGCCAGATCAAGTCCGAATAGATGATAGGCATGGCAATTCTCCCCTGCCAACGACCTTAGTCACAGTTCATTTCTGGACTAACTGCACCGCTAACAACCTATTATCAACAGGAAGCCTTATTAATTTCAACAGGAACTGATATAGGCTTCAAGGTGAGGTTATATGGCCAAAGACTTACTTGATTTGCATGGTTTTAACGGCACCGAGGTCGAGCCCGCGATCGACCGATTTCTAATGCAGATTTCAAATAGTTCGCTAAAGCGGGCAAGAATCATGACCGGCAAGGGAACTGGAACAGTAAAGGCCATTGCCATTCGCTATTTGAAATTGGCTGGATACCACTGGTCGTACGAAAAGCTAGCCAACGGCAAAAGCAATGAAGGCTGTTTAGTTATTTTTTTGGAATAGAATCCAAGCAAGCTTGATTGATAGAATGATTTCTTTAACGGTCTGGTCGTCCATTTCAGTTTTGTCCCTTCTAGTTTTGATACGTACTTCGTTGAAAAAGTGTCTCAATATTAGAAAGTGTCGGACTATTGAGGCAACCAGACCGTTCTTCATAATCATCACACCGCGTCTTGGTGTCATAAATTGAGAACCAATGCGGAAACTCGACGAAAGCCTCTTTTTAATCTCGTAAATATTCCGATGCCTTAGTAGGGAAAAAAGGAGCCTTCTAATTTGAGTAATGTTCATCGCTATTCGCGCACATATAAAAAGGGACAAGTTATTTTCCGCGAGGGAGATCCCGATGACTGCGCGTTCATTATTGAAACTGGAAGAGTTCAAATTTCGACTCTCAAAGGAGCCGAGGTCATTGCCCTTTCAGTGCTTGGGCCCGGCGAAATCTTTGGGGAAATGGCGATCATTGATGGATTGCCACGTTCAGCTTCGGCAGCAGCCCTTGAAGACTGCGAGCTCTCGGTCATTACTAGGGATCAGCTGCAACAGCGAATTGAAGTTTTAGATCCGGTGGTAAAGCTTTTGATTTCAGTTCTTTTAACTAGAATTCGAAATAATAATAGAATTATTTCCGGCGAACGAACAGGAACCGACACAACACCCGACGACCTCTCGAATTCGGCCTTAATCGTGCCGGACTCATTTCATAGTGCGCATCAAAGAATTAAACTTGAGCAAGATCTTTTAGAAGCTCTCGAGCGCAAAGAATTTCACCTTGAGTATCAGCCCATCGTCGATCTCAGCAACACCGCGGTCAAAGGTTTCGAGGCACTTCTACGCTGGAATCATCCAGTTCGTGGTCCGATTCCGCCTGACAAATTCATCGATGTCGCAGAACAAACCTCTTTGATTATTCCGATAGGAACCTGGATCCTGCACCAAGCAATTCATGATCTCAAGTGGCTGCAAAATAAAACTGGTATGCCTGATTTGTTTATCAGTATTAATGTTTCCTCGCGCCAACTGAATGATCCGGCGTTTGTCGATGAAGTCATCAAGGCGCAAAAAAGGTTTAAGGTTGACCCAAAATATATCAAAATGGAAGTGACAGAAAGAGTCTTCCACGAAGGGCCTATTGTTTTAGCCTCGATTGATCGATGCCGAAAAATGGGCTACGCATTTTCGCTAGATGATTTTGGCACTGGTTATGCTTCGATGACGACCCTATTTAATTTGACCATCGATGCGATCAAAATTGACCGAACATTTGTTGCTGGTGCGACGAAGGATCCAAAATCAAGAGCCATCGTCAAAGCCGTGGTTGCGCTGGCCCTATCTATGGAACTGCAGCTTGTGGCAGAAGGAATTCAGGATCCGCAGACGACTGAGTTTTTACGAAGTCTTGGTTGCCAGCAAGGGCAAGGCTACCTTTTTGGAAAGCCAATGCCCCTTGAACAGTGCTTGCTTTATTTCACTCGTAAAGCAGCATAGCTGCACTCGTAAAACGGCTTAGATTCCAATCGGATGCCAAGTTGTTTTGACTTCTTGCAGATCAAGAATCTGATAAGGGCCTTGTGCTTCATCTTTTTCCCAATCCAAATCAGACCAATGAACCACACGCTTAATATTTAATGCCGCATTGTTTTCCACCGTCTTTAATTCTTCTTGGGAATTGCCACAGTAGACAATCGCGTTGACGTCCATATGGCTGCTAAAGTGACTCAAAAGTTCCTTTCGGTAGCCAGTCAAAATATTTACAACTCCAGCAGGAACATCACTGGTATTTAGAACTTCGGCAAAAGTAACTGCACTTAAGGGTTTTCCACTGGAAGCCAAAACGACGACGCTGTTGCCACCAACAATGGCCGGAGCAATTACGGAAACAAGTCCCAGTAATGCACTTTCTTCAGGTGCGACAATAGTTACAACACCAGTGGATTCCAGAACTGAAAAGTTGAAGTGGGAAGAGGCCACCGGATTCACGGTGCTAAATACCTGTTGGTACTTATCAGCCCAGCCGGCGTAGTAGACCAAGCGATCAATAGATAGATTCACTTCCGCTTGGGCAAGTGCCGCCGTTGAGCCCTGTTGCTGCAATTCAGAAATAAATTGCTCGCGACGACCCTCTAGCATTTCTGCTATGCGATACAAAATCTGACCTCGGTTGCTATGGGTGGCCTTGCTCCATTTTGCCCATGCCGACCTTGCGGCGGTAACCGCGTCCCGAAAGTCTTTGCGCGAGCAATTGCAAATATTTGCAATGTCTTCGCCTTGGTTTGATTTGAAAATAAAATATCGACCGGACTCTGTGCGTGGAAATTTTCCGTCGACAAAAATTTTATAAGTTTTAAGAATTTTAACTCGGTCTGAATTCAACACTTTGAAACCCCCTCTTAGATATCCATATAAGCTGCAAGACCATGAAGACCGCCTTCACGCCCCAGCCCACTTTCCTTGTAACCACCAAACGGTGATGTTGGATCAAATTTATTATACGTATTCGCCCAAACGACTCCGGCGCGAAGTTGACTGGAGACGCTAAAAATTTTTGAGCCTTTGTCAGTCCACACCCCTCCGGCCAGGCCGTATGGGGTATTGTTTGCTTTTTCAATGACCTCATCGACGGTGCGAAAAGTTTGGATCGCCAGAACGGGACCAAAAATTTCTTCCTGAGAGACCCGGTGACTTTGTGCTACATCGGTAAATAATGTTGGCTTGTGGAAAAATCCCTTTTTCGGCAATTGACATGAGCTTGGCTGAAACATCTGAGCGCCCTCTAAGACGCCAGCCTTAACGTACTCTTCGATTTTATCCAACTGCATCCGAGAATTGATCGCTCCGATATCTGTGTTCTTGTCTAAGGGATCACCGACGATCAGTGTTTCCAATCGATCACGCAATTTACGATAGACAATTTTGGCAATGGATTCTTGCACATACAGCCTAGATCCTGCACAACAAACATGTCCCTGATTGAAAAAGATACCGTTGATGATTCCTTCTACGGCTTGATCAATCGGTGCGTCCTCAAAAATAATATGGGCGCTTTTTCCACCCAACTCCAGAGTTAGCTTTTTGCCAGTGCCAGAAATTGCCTTACGAATAACCTTTCCGACTTCGGTAGATCCGGTAAAGGCAACCTTGTTGATATCGGGATGATTAACCAGGGCAGCCCCGGTTTGCCCATAACCAGTAATAATATTGACGACTCCATCAGGCAGACCCACATCTTGGCAGATCTCTGCCAGCTTTAGTGCCGACAAGGGGGTTGTCTCTGCCGGTTTTAAGACCACGGTATTTCCCGCCGCCAAAGCCGGAGCAATTTTCCATGCGGCCATCATCAGTGGAAAATTCCAAGGAATAATTTGCCCTGCAACCCCCAAGGATTTTGGTTTTTTAAAAGGCATCGCATACTCTAGTTTATCGGCCCAACCTGCGTAATAGAAGAAATGTGCGGCGGCCAACGGAACATCGACGGTTCTTGATTCCCGGATCGGCTTGCCTCCATCCATGGTTTCAATAACAACCAGTTCTCTTGCTCTTTCTTGAATCGCCCGAGCAATTCTAAAAATATACTTGGCGCGCTCTTTCCCCGGCATTTTTGACCAAGTTTTATCGTAGGCCTGCCGGGCCGCTTTCACCGCCTGGTCGACATCTTTTTCATTGGCCTCTGCAACCTCGGCCAATTTCTGCTCATTGGCTGGGTTAACAGTAGCAAAATATTTTCCCGAATTGGGTTCAACCCATTTGCCGCCAATAAATAATTTATAAGACTTTTGCAGACGAATATGGTCGGTGGCCTCGGGTGCTGGCTTGTAATCCCAATCGGTTAGAAATTGCAAATCAGTTGCTTTCGCGAACTTGCCTTTTACCGGCGCTGACTTCGTGGTTTTAATTTTTATCGCTAAGGCTTTGGATTTTACCGCGACCGCTTTAGTTTTTAATTTTGGTTTATTTGCCATACGTTGAGTCCTCTAGTCTTTTGTGAAATAATCGAAAGATTGATAGACACCGGTTTTTTCTTTGACGATTTGCCGCAGTAGATCGTTGGCCAAGGCGCTTGCCCCGAAACGAAACCAATCTGGATCTAGCCAAGCCTGCCCCAGCGTTTCGCGAACCATCACCAGGTACTGCAAAGCTAATTTTGCAGTAGCGATACCACCGGCGGGCTTCATGCCGACCATTTTCCCAGTCCGGTAGTAATGATCGCGAATGGCCTCAAGCATAACCAAGGTGACCGGCAAAGTTGCAGCAGGTTGGATTTTTCCCGTGGAAGTTTTGATAAAATCACCACCGGCTAGAATTGCGAGATCACTGGCTTTTCGCACGCTGTCCAGGGTCGAAAGCTCGCCGGTCTCTAGAATTACTTTCAGATGAGCTGCACCACACGCCTCTTTGACTGCCGCGATTTCATCAAATACTGCCGCGTATTCACCGGCAAGAAACTTCCCCCGAGAAATAACCATGTCGATTTCATCAGCCCCTTCGTCAACAGCCCAGCGGGTCTCCTGAAGCCGAAACTTCAGCAAACTCATGCCGCTAGGAAAGGACGTAGCCACCGCCGCCACTTTTATCGGGTGATGACCAAGTGCCTTTTTTGCGATCTTGATCATATTCGGATAGACACAGACTGCCGCCACACTTGGAATTTCTGGCATTGCATCATAAGGCGTAATCGCCTTCGCGCACAGCTGCTTAACTTTCCCAGGCGTATCTTTCGCGTCCAAAGTTGTTAGGTCCATCATTGCCATTGCCAAGTTCAGACCATACATTTTGGAATCTTTTTTGATGCTCCGGGAATTGAGCCGAGCCACTCGCTCTTCGACTCCAACCTGATCGACCGTGGGTGAAGAAAACATCACGGTAAAACTCCTTTGTTTGTTAGTTCTATTCGAACCAATGCTTAGATTGCACAGTTTAATCATGCCTAACGGCATTTGCCAAAAGACTTGGAAAAAGTAGTTTACATGGCGCAACACTACCCTTTTTCCCCTTTGGCTCATGATCGACTCGACAATACAGTAGTACCAGCAACGAAAACCGGTAAAAATCACCAGGAGTTACTCATGCTGGCAATTATAGGCGGAACAGGACTTTACCAATTTGAGAGCCTATCCGACGTGGATGAGATCACCCTGGAAACCCCTTTTGGTAAGCCATCTTCAACCGTCCGCCTTGGCAGCATCGAAGGTAAAAAGGTGGCTTTTCTTCCCAGGCATGGGAACAATCACCAATTTCTACCCAGCGAGATCAATTATCGGGCTAATATCTTTGCCCTGAAAACCTTGGGGGTCACGGACATCATCAGTGTGTCTGCGACTGGCAGCCTACAAATAGAAATTGCCCCGGGCGATCTGGCAATACCTAGTCAGTTTCTGGATTGGACAAGAGGGCAGCGAAACTCTTCTTTCTTTGGCAATGGAATGGTTGCCCATGTTTCAACAGCACAACCCGTCTGCGCCAAGCTGGCACAGCTTGTACAAAAGTCGGCAATTCAAACCGAAATCAAACTGCATACTGGCAAAACCTATGCTTGCGTGGAAGGTCCACGGTTAGGTACCCGCGCCGAAAGTTTTTTTCTAAAAAATAGTGGCTGCGATCTGGTTGGAATGACAAATGTTCCCGAGGTCTTCTTGGCCCGCGAGGCCCAGATAGGCTACTGCACGATTGCTGTGGCCACCGACTATGATTGCTGGCTTGATGACCCCAGCCAACATGCCTCAGTCGAAATTGTCATTCGTCGCTATATGGAAAAAATTGGCACCGTAAAGCAACTCTTGGTGCAAATTATTAAGAATTATGAGCTCACTGATGATCGCCCTAGTCGCCAAGCCCTAAAGGGGGCATTGATGACCCCTTTAGATTCTTTGACTCTGGAAAACCGAAATACCATTGCCACCTTACAGAGATAGAATGCAAAACCTGTCGCCACACCCAAGGCAAAATATCAGCATTATTATTCCGGTGGGACAAGGTGATTCCTCGTGGCGCCAGCTGATCCGGCAGCTTGTGGATTTGGCTTGGACATCAGAAGTTATCATCGCAGCTACCGACGCAGCTCCTGCTGATTTTCCGCTGGTACCGTCTTGGCAATGGCTTGTTTGTTCGCGCGGCCGGCCTCAGCAAATGAATGCTGCGGCACAAATTGCTAGCGGCGATTACCTCTGGTTTTTACATGCTGATAGCATTATTGAAAATCAAAACCTAGAATCACTCAGCGCTGCAATAGGTAAATATCCAAAGCATTTGCTTTTCTTTCGCCTTGGTTTTGCAAATGGATCGCGCTTGATGCGTCTTACGGAAATGGGCGTTGCCTTTCGTTCCGGTGTCTTAAAACTTCCCTTTGGCGATCAGGGGCTTTGCATTGCTCGTGAAGTTTTTTACAACTTGGGTAAGTTCACCCTAGATTGGCCATTTGGCGAAGACCATCATTTTGTTTGGAAGTGCCATTTAAATAAAATTGGTGTTTTTAATATTGCATCCACCTTAAAAACAAGCCCCCGCAAGTATCAAGACCGTGGTTGGTTCAAAACAACGCAGTTTCATCTTCGCTCGACAGTCAAACAAGCGGCGCCGATGATTTTCGCACTTATCAAAAAACGTTTTTTTCGATCGCGAGTTTTGAAATGACTTGCGACAGTTTGGGCGTGTTGGCAATTTTTTCTAAAACGCCAGGGCTAACCCCTGCTAAAACCAGACTGGGTGCTGATCTGGGGCAAGAAATGGCCGAACATTTTTTTCGGCTATGCCTAAATTGTCAGTTCGAACTAACGATGCAGATTAAAAACAGCGGTCTTTCTTTGCAAGCGGTCTGGACTCTTGCCGAAAAAGACTCGAGACAAAATAGTTTTTGGCAGACTGAGAACTGCCTAGAACAAGGCTCGGGCAGCCTTGGTGACCGCCTCTATTCCACCCAACAACAACTTTCTAGCTATCACCACTTTATATTTATTGGCACCGATTCGCCCCAATTGCCTTTTTCACTGATCAAAGATGTTCATCAAACATTGCAAGGCGAAAACTATGACTTTGTCTTAGGCCGGTCCCTAGACGGTGGGTTCTATCTGTTGGGTAGCCGCTTGAAACTCGAACTCGACGAATGGAATTCTGTTCCCTTTAGTCATGCGGATACTTCGGATTGCCTTCTGCAGCTTTTACAAAGCAAAGGTCGCGTCCTTGAACTTTCAACTTTGACGGACGTCGATTTCAAGGAAGATTTGCCAATTCTTTATCAAGAGCTGAGCCAGCTAGCAGAGCGAAATACGGCACAAAACACACTATTAAGCTGGCTTCAAACTGTCGCGACAACAGGGATTTAAATCCCCGCTGCCTTAAGACTCTAGGGCGCCTGTTTTTAAGGCGACTCTAAGGCGCCTGTTTTTAAGGCGACTCTAAGGCGCCTGTGCAACTTGATCCTGACCCAGCGGTGCAGCCATAGCAATGTTGTCCTAGCAAAATATTTCTGTTTTGCAAAAACTTTCGATCCCACTGATTGATATGACCAACGCCTTCGAGTTTCATTTCCAACATTTGATTAAAATCACAATCGTAGAGTTTACCATCCCAGCCAATGGAAATTGTATTGCGACACATTACCCCCTTGGCAGCCGCTGGATTGAAGGCATTCACAATTTTCTCCATGTAGCTTTCGAAATTTCCACTTTGGACGAGCCAATCTTTGTAACGGGAGATTGGCATATTGGTAATTGTAAATAAATTATTGAATTCAATATCGAAGTCTTTTTTTAAAGCTAATTTGAAATCCTGCTGCAAGGCTTTTTGCGAGCCCGGTAAAAAAGCACCAACCGGATTGTAGACCAAATCCAAAATCAGCCCAGTACCCTCGCGGCCATAGCCAACAAGGTTTAACATTTTTAATGCCTTAATTGAATCCTCAAATACCCCATCACCCCGCTGCCGATCCGTCATTCCTTTGGTGTAATGAGGCAACGAAGAAACAACATGGACCTTGTGTTTGGCATAAAATATCGGCAAATCATTGTATTTTTTGTTAGCCAGGATAACGGTCAGATTGCAGCGAACCAAAACCGCCTTTCCCAAAGCAGTAGCCTGCTCCACAAACCAGCGAAAATTCGGATTCAATTCCGGAGCCCCACCGGTGATGTCAACTGTCAGAATGGGCTCCTCCTGCAAAATACTTAAAATTCTTTCCATCGAATCTCGGGTCATATTTTCGCGACGATCTGGGCCCGCATCGACATGACAATGCTTGCAAGTTTGATTGCAAAGTTTGCCAAAATTGATCTGTAAAATTTCAATTTGTGTTGGCCTCAGTGGCAACAAACCCAATGGCTGCAGCTTTTCTGAAAAACTTGGCAAAGGTTGCCTTGAACCATCCACGCTACTGCTCCCTTGTTTACATTCCTAATTTTTTTGCTTTATTCATCATTTGCACCCCGTGGACCAAGGAGGCTCCTCCGCGAATGGCCGCGGCGACGTGAACGGCTTCCATCATTTGAGCCTCCGTTACCCCTTTTTCCATAGTGTCCACAGTATAGGCATCAATGCAATACGGACACTGAACGGCATGTGCCACCGCCAAGGCAATGAGGGACTTTTCCCGTGCTGTCAATGCGCCTTCGGCAAAAACAGGGCCGTACCAATCAAAAAACTTCTTTGCCAACTCGGGCTGAAAATCAGCAATCGCAGGAAACTTCTTTAAATCCTCAGGTTTGTAGTAGGTCTCAGACATCAATCGCCTCCCGGGCAGTTTCCGGAACATACATTGTTGCATCAATCAAATGAGTAAACGCTAAACTCAGTGGGCGCGGAAGTACAGACCAACTTGCTGCAAATTTCCGCTGAGCTTCACACTGAGCTTCACACTGAGCGTCTTGGGCCTCGCAAGCTCCTATTGACACTACGCTACATTGGGCGAACTTCTCGCGCCTATATCCTGCTTTTGAAACGTGACATAGCTTCGTTTTGAAAACACAATATTTTTCAGGAGATTTTCGGATGACGCTTCAACTTAAATTATTTTTCAGTTTTTTACTTCTTAGCTCAAGCGCCTTCGCGGAGCCTTGGCTTGCCAATCGCTATGCGCAGAACTGTGCAGCTTGCCACGCACCCGGCCGATTGAATGTTGCACCGGCTGATCGTCGCTGCACCCTTAGTTGCCAAGGATGCCATGTGAATCCAAATGGCGGTGGCATCCGCAATCAATACGGGGCCTGGAATCAGAAGTACTGGCTGTACTCGACTTCACCCAGTTGGTGGCGATTAGGTGATGGTCGACCAGAAATTTCATCGAAACAAGATTACACCAAACCCAATTTGCAAAACTATATTGACAACAATGCGCCCAAAGATCCTGAAAAAAGAAAAGAATTTATTCAAAAAATTGTTAACGAAGGCATCACTTACAAAACGACTAGAACCAATTTGCAAGATCAGGATTTTGATCGGGCCAAAGGGGCCTACTACAAAGAGACCGAGCTTAACTCTGCCAAATTCATGGCCCAGGTTCCAAAACACGATCCGCTGCGTGGCAAAAGAAATGACGATGTTTTAATCTCAGGTGGTGGCCTTAGGTATTTTCATATTGAGAAAACTGACAACACAGGTGTCAAAACAAAAAAAGATTGGCTCATGTCAGCTGACCTTGGCGTTGCTCTGACCCCTATAAAAAAATTCACCTTGGTTACAGAAGCAGCCTTTGCGAATCCCGGACAAACTGAATATTTTCAAGGCTACACTCAGTCTGCCAGTGTTCGTTCAGCCTATGCCATAATTGATGATATGCCCTACAATACCTACATTATGACAGGGCTATATCGTCCCATGTTTGGAAATTACGATCCGGACCATAACTCAATGCTCAGCAAAATCACTGGCCTTGGCTATGGAGCGGTATACCGGGCGACGACGATTGGCTTGGCCCCCAATATTCCATTTCTGAATGTCCATCTGTTCCAAGGAAATTCATCGACCGGTAGTACTGAGCAGTTGAATGCAAATGGCTATGGTTTCAATTTGGGCGGGCGCTGGATTACCCTTGGGGCTTCGGCAACAATTTCGTATTTCGATACAAAATCTCAAGTGGGCGGCTTGCCGATTAATAGGAAGATGACATCTTTCGCAATTGGCGGAATGGCTAAAGATTATATTCCAAATTTTGACATCGTAAAAATTTCAAGAGAAACATCAACCGCCAAGGACGAGGGCATGGTGATTTCACTCCAGAATAAGTATCGTTTCTGGCGAGAAAACTATTTAATGTTAAATTACGGATCCATCAATAGCAGCACCGGTCTCAAGCAAGGCAAGGCCAGCGAAGTCGGCTTTGGACTTAAAAGCTTTATCATGCCAGGCATGGAATTAGAGATTCTTTCCATTCAAAGAAAAGATACAGCGGACACAGTGGGAACCGTTGCTGGATATGAAACTGATAATAGGTATGTGCAGGGCCAGTTTCACTTTTTCTACTGACAAATGCCGGCACGCTTAACTTGGAAGCCTCAATGACACTTCGTAATCTGACATTTGTTGGACTTCTGATTATTCCATTGGAAAAAAGTGACCAATGGACCGAAGTTTCATATAAAAAAATCCCAGGAAATCGAATCTCCTACCTCAAAGAGGGAATTAAAATTAATATTGAGAAGTCTGCAAGCCCCCTGGTCTTCAGACTTCCAAAGACAGTTAGTGTGCAAGCAGCTCACTTAACTCTTGAATTTCAAGGGGACTTACCTCCAGCAAACGACCGCTGGAGCGAAGACGCTCCTTTTCGCATAGGATTTGTAGCTCCTGGCCAGAACACTTTGTCCGAATTCAAAAGGTGGATGGCCCCGCCGTGGGTGAAGCAACTATTTGACCTCGCCCCAAAGGGACAAGGGATTGATAAAATTTATTTTCTGAATTTAGACACTCAACCCAGCCATATGGGACAATCGCGCGCGCACCCGCATAGCAAGTTGTTGCAAGAGAAAGTCGTGGGAATTATTGAAAATTCAAAGTCCACTTACAACCTAAACTACAGGTGGGACAGACCTCAACCAACTGCCGCATTGTGGATTAGTCCTGATGGCGACGACACCAAGTCTAGTTTTTCTGTGTTGATAAAAAAAATTGAACTCGACATTCAGGAATGACTTCGCACTCATTCCATTTTCAGTCACAATAGCGAATAGAAAAAGGAGCCCACAGTGCGATCAATTATTAGCATAGCGACCACTTTCATCGGAATTTTATTATCTGCAAACTCAAGCTTTGCCTTTGATCATTCCTATTTAAAATGGGCGGAAGTCCTTAGCAAATTTACCGTTGTAAACGGACCAGTCACTAAGGTGAAATATCTTGAGCTTAAAGAAAATAGCGCAGCCTTAGATCACTTTCTAAAAGAGGTCCCCGTAGTCACGATCAATGAATACAACGGCTGGAACTCCAGTCAGAAACTTGCCTTTTTGTTTAACAGCTACAACGCATTTACGATAAAACATATTTTAAACAATCATTCCAAAGAAAAGCCATTAAAGTCGATCAAGGACATCGGCAGCATTTTTAAAAATTCCTGGAAAATTAAATTTTTCCAATTTCTTGGTAGCGAAAGTAGTCTTGACCGAATTGAGCATGAACTGGCTCGCCCCAATTTTGATGATCCGCGAATGCACATGGCCTTTAATTGTGCTTCAAAGGGCTGTCCCGCATTGCTAAGCACCCCATTCGTTGCTGATAGGTTGGACGCGCAATTGGACCAAGCAGCGAAACTTTTTCTTTCGGACTCAAAACGAAATATTTACGATGCCAAGTCTGACTCCCTTCAGGTCTCGGCAATTTTTAAATGGTACAAAGACGATTTTGAAAAAAGTAGCAAAACCAAATCTCTAAAAAACTTTCTACTGACATACATGGATCTCACTCCAGCAGTTAAGGAAAAGCTTATTAAAACTGATCTTAAATTAAAGTACCTGGACTACGATTGGACACTCAATACCGCCGACTAGTCGGGACCAATGCCCCTATAGGGACGCACTGCAGAGCCACCTATGAGCCACCATAGTTTCGCTGCGGATTGTCTTCAAAAAATCAAACGACAAGATTTTTTAAAATTCCCTGTTTATAAATGAAATCAATTAGTTAACGAAAAATTGATGTAGAAACCCTGCCCTAGTGCCACTAATTATTAATTAATAAACTAACTTGCTTTAATGTAAATTCAATTTTATGTGTTTTTATGTATAGATACAGATATTCATCTATTAAGAAAATGAAGATTCAAACCGACAGACTAGTTAGGTAACAATGCTAAACACGAATGGTTTGGTACTCAATTCAAAGTTTCTAAGTCGCTATCGAATCGTTCTTTCGATGGGTATCATTACCGTTATTCCGTGGGGCTATGTTGTAACCTACGTAACGCCAACAGCGACTGCGAACCTTGCAGCTCGGATCTTTGCAACCGCAGTTCTTATAGCTATCTACATTGCTAGCCTAACGCCGGGTCCTTTGTCGCTACTTCAATCTGAGAAGCAACTCCGGCTGCAAATAAGATTGCCATTTTTTGCAGCGTTAACAATGACCTGTATTGGGCACTACACTCTATGGAAAAATCAATATGACCTTGCTAACTTTTGGGGACACTACCTTGCGCTGGTGACTGCCATCTATTTTATTGATAGCAAAAAAGAACTGCTGAGTATTTCGCTGCTTAATTTTCTTCTTTCCATCGCGGTACTGAATTCGCCAATCTCTTCACCCTACTTCTATGTCGGATGCAGCCTGCTGGTGCTGGTTGTGACTTTTTTAATTACTATTGCCAGGCAAGGACACATTCAGGACAGGCTTGATCAAGAAAGCGACGTACTTTTTCATCAGCAACAACTTTTAGAAACTGGAAAAATGAGATCCTTAGGGGAAATGGCTGCAGGCATGGCCCATGAAATATATAATCCCTTAACAGTCATTATCGGAAAATCAATCATTCTTAGGAAAACCATTGAAAAAGGTGCTTACGATCAGGCCTTGGCCCTTGAAAGCCTTCATCGTATCGAAGCGACGGCAACCCGAATCAATAAAATTATTAAAGCCGTCAAGGCCCTTTCCCGCGAGGGCGCAAACGATCCGCTAGAGGAAACTTCGGCCCTGGCCGTACTAACTGACGCCTTAGTCATATGCCGAGAAAAGATAGATCGAATCTCGATTAAAATTAATGTGGAAATTCCAGAAACTGCAAAAGTGAATTGCCGGCCAGTGCAACTGATGCAAGTCCTAATAAACTTGATCAACAATGCTGCCGACGCAATCGAACATCGTCAAGAACGCTGGCTTAGAATTGGCTTTCACAGTGATGGCATTGTTGACCAAATATGGATTGAAGATAGCGGCGAGGGAATTTCAAAAGAACTGCGGGCGAAAATTATGGAGCCCTTCTTTTCAACAAAATCTTCCAATCAGGGAACTGGAATTGGCCTTAGCATTTCAAAATCAATTGCGTCATCTCATGGGGGAAGACTTTTTCTTGATCCAAGCAGCGAGCACACCCGATTCGTTTTTGAAATCCCAGCCCATAAAACAGTGCTTAGTCTTTAACTGACTTGTAGCCCAGTTCATTCCATCGCAGCATTCCGCCTGTCATATTGACCGCTAAATGTAAACCTCTGCTTTGCGCTGCAGCCGTTGCCTGCCCAGATCGCGCGCCGCTGCGACACACTATTAATACTTCTTCGTCGATGTCTGCTGTCTCAAGCCAGTTCTCAAAAGAAGATCCCAAGCTTACTAACTCGGCACCAGGAATATGACCCAATTCACCATTGAACTCGTCGTCACGTCGAACATCGATAATTCGCAATTTACCAAGATGCGGCTTTACCAACTCAGGACTAATTTCTGAAACACCATGAATTACCTGCGGACTTAAAATCCGCTTCTTTGTCTTGTGTCCGCAGGCCATGTTCGCCGGTAAAGCCTCATGAATCCTTTTGGGATCGGCAAGCTTAAGTTCGGCCATCAATCTAATGAAATCACTTTTCGCGCGCTGGCTATTGATTCGCTGGTTGTATTTCATTTCCAATTCAATTGTCGATGAAGTCTGCCCGTGGTAATCATGGCCAGGAAACAATTTGGTTTTACCTGGAAGCCTGTAAATTTTTTCGAAAATGCTATCATAAAGTTTTTCTGAGGATCCTTGCTGGAAGTCGGTTCGCCCTGTGCCCCGTATCAAGAGAGCATCGCCCGTGAAAATCATTCCCTCTACAAAGAAGCTAAGGCAAGAATCGGTGTGCCCTGGGGTTTCCATAATCAAGATTTGAAATGGACCAACGCTGAGGTTGCCCCCCTCTTTCAATGGAAGATCTGAACAGTCCACATTGGCTTTTTCAGAAACCCCAGTTTTTGCCGAGGTCCGCTTCCGAATTTCACCCGCCCCTGTAATATGATCGGCATGAATATGCGTATCTAAGACGTATTTTAAATTTAATCCGATCTCATTGATAAGCTTTAGGTCGCGGTCGACCTTTTCATAGACAGGATCAATTAAAACCGCTTCGCGGGAAACTTCGTCTGCAAGCAGATAAGTATAGGTTGAAGTATCGCAATCAAAAAGCTGATAGAAGATCAAATTCGGATTCACAATTCCCCCAATTTCCATTTCTGAAAGTATGAAAATCATTACTTAAGGCAGTTCCAATTGAAGTGGAAAGAAGCTCGGTGGTCAATGTTTTGGAAGAACTGATATTACTATCATCGGCGTGAGTCTTCTAGCTTCTTTTGATACAGGGCCTTCAGAGCTTCAATTTCTTGGGTGTGTTTTTTATCATGCTCAGTCAATTTTTCACGACTGCGCTCTTTGTATTGCTCGATTTCTTCCTTGGCCTGAGTTTGAATTCTTTCGATTTCTTCTTGATGAGTTCCCTTTAGATCTTTGATCGTGTGATCATACTTATCTTCGACTGCGTTTTCGCGCTGGGCGTAGTAATCCTTCAATTTAGAAACTTCGTCTCGTGGTCCGGATCTGCCTACATTCGCCATGTTTCAATTTTATACAATAATCGGGACAATGGCCACCGCCCCCGGACCATTGTGCCAAACAATCCAGACCTAAGGCGATATTTCAATTTTAAAATCTAGGCCCCCCCGGCCGTCGCGGGTAATTGCAATCAGATAGGCTTTGCGACCGGTCGGCGCGAGCCCCGCCGATACATACTCCATTGATTCCAAGCCAAGGGTTCGATAGATCTTGGCCGAGCCATCGCTTAAAAACCAGGTCGTCAGCAAGGATTCAGTTCGCGCGATAAAACTACCATCAGCTTTCTGCAGTTGGTAGGATTCGGCACCCAAAGTGAGGTTAGCGCTTAACTGCACGGTCTTTGCGAAGGGAAAGGTAAAACTAGCACCGTCGACCAAGATTCCGGCGACAACAGGGTTGGTATTCTTTACCGCCTGAGTGGACACCACAATCCGACGAAAAGTACTAACTGATCGGCCATCTGCCGAATTCAAGATAAAGCATATTAAATAAGAAATTCCATTGTTCTGTTCGATCGCCGATCTTCCGGAAAAAATAACTCCAGCACTCGGGATAACCAGTGAAAAAGAATTTGCCGCCCCGGTAAAAGAGTTCGCCGCCGACAAAGTGGTGATGGCCTGATCGGTTGCTAATATTTGTTTGCTTAAACTGCCCTCGCAAGTAGGCCGAGCACCAAAGGCTACACCCGGATCGAGGCAAGCATTGGCCGTAAAGGTCAGCGCCCCTGAGTTTACAATGTCTGATACGATGGGGGTAATTGTAACCGTCGCACCCGCTGTAACTTCCGGCAGATCAGCCTTTAAGGCAAGAACCCTGAGCTCGCTCAATTCGTTGTATTTTTTAAAGTTTGGTTCTGAGCAAGATAATAAACAAAGGCCAAGGCCAAAATAAAAACCAATTCCGCGACTTATTGAAATTGTAAACTTCATTAGAACTCCCCTCTTAAGCCGAAAGACGGGATGATGGGCAATCCCGCAATGTTTTCCTGTTGACGGTAATCATAGGCATATCGAATATTTTCTGGATTTTTCGCGTTCAGCAAATTCTGGATATCAAGATAAAGAGACCAAAGCTCACGATCTCCGACAAATTTTTTATCGATGCGCACATCAAGCTGTGAAAAGTTTCCAACTCGCTCAGAGTAAATGGCCCCCCGCCGAGGGATATAAACATCATTGTCGGCATCAAAAGTGGCCCCGACCACAGGTGTGATAGGGTTCCCCGTAACAAAGCGAAAGCGCCCAGACACTTTCCAGTTTTTTCCAAAATCAATGGCACCCACCAAATTTAGATTGTGGGTCTGATCATACTGAAAATTATACTCCGAGTTGTTCGGATCCCAACGCGTACTTTTCGAAAGAGTGTAGGCAATCCAGCCGCTGTAAGGGGCAAATTCAGCTTTTAAAAGAAGTTCGACCCCATGGGCTTTACCCCGCCCATCATTGTTGTAGACCTCAGGTATGAGGCTGCCATCGCGATTGGCTAGATTCGAACTAGAAATTACAAGCCCAGTGAATTCCCGCCAGAAGTAGCTACTTCCCAAAACCCAACCGCGGTCTGTATTGCCGCGAAGATCTTTGTCAAATCCAATTGTCGCGTGCGTCGCTTTGGGTGATCGCACATTTGGATTTCCGTAGACCGAATCGACTTCCTGAGGCTGAGGCGGCTGGACGTAAAGACCAGTAGCCCCTTTTATGGTTAGCGAATCATCCCATTTATAACGAGCCCCCAAACGAGGCGAAAGAAATTTTTCTTTGGTCGTAGAGAAATAGTCCCCTCTTAGTGAGGGCAGATATGTCCAGGCACTTTGTTCAGGAGTAATTTCATTTCGCCAATACATTCCGATATTGGCTTGTTTGTTGCTGACGTTAACATCCCTAAGAACAGAGGACGAAAAGGGATTGCTAACGCCGCCTTCATTGTTGAAATAAGGTAAACGAAGATCGACATTTGACTGGGTGTAAACATTGTCAAAACCAAGTTGGGTGGTCCAAAGCGAATTCATTTTCTGATCCCACTCACCACGAACACTCAAAATTTTTGAGCGCAAATGAAAATAAATTTCGCCAAAATCGGTCAAGATCGTGTTTTCGCCAAAACCTGCGGACAAACTGAGAGTCCTTTGCGTATCTAACTTACGCTTCCACTGCGGAATCAAGCGATAGAAATTAGTTTCACTACGAAACGTTCCGCGCAAAATAGGGTCTTCCTTCAAGGGTTCTTTCAATAGAAAACCTAGGCTATCTTTGGATACCAAGGTGACAAACTTAAGCTCATCGCGCTCGTTTAACTTTTTAAAATAGGTCGCATTCAGATCGGCAAAATCAGGAACAACCGTAAAGTCAAACCTGTCACTTTTCATGACCTTGGAAAGCAGAAGCCCAACATAACTATAACGGGCTCCGATCAGCAGGCTTGAGTCCTCACTGAGCTTTTTCTCGTACAACACCCCTGCCTTTAATGTATCGACAAAAAAAGAACCCTTACTATCCCGTTGACTGATTTCGGGCTTGCGGGTTTTCAGTGAAATGACACCACCAAGAGCCCGGCTGTATTCGGATCCATATCCCGCCGAAAGATAATCAACTTGCTCAATCGCCTCTGGAGTGACCACGGAAGTCAACCCACCAAAGTGAAACACCAAGGGAACTTCGTGGCCATCAATATCGTACTTTGTATCTTGTGGAGACGAGCCTTGAATCACAACCTGTGCCGACCCACCCTGCACCCGATTTACCCCCGGAAGATTTTGTACCGCTTTGACGGGATCACCTTGGGCGCCGGGAATATTTGCGAAATCGGCTTGTTTAAGCGTTTTCGTCGAATCATCACGTTTTTGTTTTTGCCCAACGATGGTGGTTTCAAACCCAGAGTAACTGTTTCGCTCAAGATATAGTGTTCGCGGCTGAATGTCGCCGGCTTCCGCGTAATCATCCAGCTCGACTTTTTGATAGCCCGAACTGGTAATTACAATTTGAATATCACCTTCAGGAATAGAATCAAAAATAAAATTTCCTTTGGCATCGGTCACAGCCTTTATCTTGTGCGGCAATATAAAAACGTTGATATCCGACAGCGGAATCCGAGTTCCGCGTTCGTAGACCTGACCCACGATCTTAGCCATTGCAGGATCTTCTGCCCAGGAAGTGGCCATCATAAAAAAAGATAATAAAATAGTAAAAAGCCCGTGGGTCATCGGTTCTCCAAAATAAATCGGTAGGTATATCTAATCTTTACCGCCACATTTTTATCACGCATCCGCGCCGGCTCAAATTGAAATAGATAAGCGGCCTGTAAGGCGGCCTCGTCTAAAAAAAAACCAGGACCCTTGAGCAGCTCAACTTTACGGACTTTACCTAACTCATCGATCAATAGATCCATAACCACAGGCCCTTCAACATTTGCTTTGCGCGCTTCGTCCGGGTAGGGAATGCGAACTTCTTTCAGCAAACGGGGCATTGACGTCACAAGATAGTCATCGGTTGGAATCGGCAGCGAATCCGGGTCCGAGTCCTTTAGAGTCAAATTGTCGGGCTCTTTGGCCATTGTATTTCCTTGTTTGATCTCGGCAGCCTCTGAGCCTTCAGCAGCGACAATGGCCTTGCGCGAAAGTCCAAAAACAGCCTGTGCTGGCGGAGGAGCTGGCTTTGGCAAATCTTTTGGCTGAAGTTGAACACTTGCGGGAGCTTGTTTGGGAAACTGTATAACCTCAAGATCCACAATTTGCGGGCTTGGCGACCAAGCCGGACGAAAGATCAGTAGCAGAACTCCGAACACCATTGCCATGTGCAGGCAAATAGATGCAATGACAGGATTCTGAAAATAGGTCTTCATTGCAGCCTTTCAATTTGGACTGCAAATCTATTTAAACCGACAATTTTCAACAGGTCGATGACCTTCACCACTCGACCGTAGGGAACTTCAGTATCCGCACTAATAATGGCCTGTGCCTGCTCGCTCTGCGCTAAGGCAGACACCGCAGCTAATTTAAGCCCCTCTTCATCTGACAATTGGCCGTTCAACAAAATATTTCCATCGCGGTTGATCGCGACTCCTAGCGTTTGCATAGCTTGGCCATCGCTAGTTGCTGTCTTGGGTAGACGCAACTCGAGAATATCTTTAACCAACATTGGAGCGGTAATCATAAAAATCACCAATAGAACCAGCACCACATCAACGAATGGCGTGATATTGATGGAAGACATCAATGACCCTTCGTTTCCATCGGAGCTATCAAGACTTCCCATGATGGGGATCCATTCCTGCGACTTGTGAAATATACAAGTCACGTAAAGATTCAATTGTGGAAATCAATCCCTTCATCCGAGTGGTATAGACATTAAATGCAACAACCGCCGGGATCGCCACAAATAGACCAATTGCCGTCGCATATAAAGCCTGCGAAACTCCAGACATCACCGCACTCGATCCTGACTGGGACCCAAGATAAGCAAAAGATCGAATGATACCTAACACCGTTCCAAACAATCCAATAAACGGCGCATTTGCGCCCATTGTCGCAAGTATAGAAAGACCTTTCTCCAACCTCGCTCTTTCTCGCTTTACAAAAGAGGCCACCGCGCGATCCACCGACTCGGGATTTACGGGGGCAGAAAAGGCGGCCCTCATTGCTCCGGCGACAAAGCCCTGATGCCCTTCACTCCAACTTTTGACAAGAGCAAACTGGCCCTCTTGCAATGACTTTGTGAAAGTCGGCAGCTGATCAATCTGAGTTTCTAATTTAAAGATCCTCCAGCGTTCGATCATAATCGATACCGACCACACCGAAAGACCCAAAAGAACCAGTAAAATCAACTTTTCCACAATCTCGGTTATCAGAATTAAATTTGTCATGGGAAAAAGTGTAGATCCGCTGGCGATCGGAAACCAATCTTTATGCAGCTTGTCCACTAAACTTGCGCAAAAGCAAAAATTGCCGGCAGAATCAGATTCAGGGTCTTACTTGTATTCAATTTTATCGATAGTAAAAGTCTCTTCACCTGCCGGTTTTTTGACCACGACATCATCGCCCTGTTTTTTTCCAAACAGGGCTGCTGCAACAGGAGACTTCCAAGAGATTTTCCCAAGCTTGATATCCCATTCGTCTTCTCCGACTATCTGATAGGTCGAGACTTTTTCGTCTTCGTCCAACAGTGTAACGGTTGCCCCAAAAACCACCCTCACCGAATCAATAGCGGCGGGATCAACAACTTCTGTCTTTTCTAGCCTGGACCTAAGAAACCTAAGTCGACCATCAATTTCCCGCAGGCGGCGTTTTCCGTAGATATAATCGGCATTCTCCGATCGATCACCATTGCTTGCGGCCCAGGCAACCGTTTCAACCACGCGAGGGCGCTCCGCATTTAGCAACCGAGAGTACTCTTCTCGAAGTTTTGCTAGACCTTGGGGGGTAATATAATTCTTTGTCTGGTCCATAGTTTGACAATTTACATCTTTTGCAATTGCGACTCAAGCCTAGATCGTAGACAAAAAAAGCTTATGACCGAAGGCCAGATTAGCAATCGAGTATGGCTCTAGCCTGCAGAATTACTAAGGAATTCCGAAAAGTTGTGGCAGGAGGCTTGTTTTGCAAAAACAGCTTTATCGATTTTTAATCTCGGCACTTGTTGCCCTTGGCGTTGGCCTTGGCACCAATTATTGGTATGAGAAAAATAGAATTCGCGCCTTTACGCCGAAAGATAGTCCACCAGTTGCCTATGCACGCAGTGTTTCCGAAGATGTGCACCGCCGTCCGGCCGATCGCCTACTTTGGCAAATCATAAAAGAAGGGGAACCGATCTACAGCGGCGAAGCCCTTCGTACCTCTGAACGTGGTGAAATGAAAATTGAGTTTACTGGCAGTAGCCAAACCATTGCCTTGGAACAAGAGACCCTGATCGTGATTAATCAAGACGGAAAGAATGAAATATCCTTGGATCTGATCGATGGTAGCTTATTTGTCTCACAAGCAGAAAAATCCGACGAGCAAGATACAAAAACTATTCTGAGCGTAAAATCTGATGATCAAAAAATTGGTTTAGGCACGGCAACAGCGCAACTTTCAAAATCAAAAAATTCCAAATTAGAACTTCAAGTCCTAAAAGGAAAAGCCACAGTCGAGAGCAACGGACGCGAGCAAGAAGTGGATTCGCGGACTCTTCTTTCCAAAATTGAAATTCTCACTCCCGCAACAAGTAAGCCTGTCTACTTCAATCCAGAAAATCCGACTCCAGTGGTCTTTCAATGGAAGGGCTTCCCGCCGAATGTTTTGGTCAGCCTCGCAATTGGCAAGAACCGAAAAACAATGACTGAAGTCACAAGTACCAACGACGAAAAACAGTCATCCTTTTCCCATAAACTCTTTCCGGGCCGCTATCAATGGCAGTTGCTGGCTAAAGATTCTGTCACCGCCAAGCGCATTGATGGCGTGACTTCAGCGATCTACCGGCTTGAGGTCGAAGAACGGTTTGCACCAGCAGCGCAGTATCCGGCAAAGGACGAGCTCATTGTTAAAACAGCCGGAGTAAAAGCGGAAGTCAAATTCCGCTGGACACGTCCAGAAAAGGCAAAAAACACTTCTTTGGAAGTTGGACGCGACGTGGACATGAAGGATATTATTTCCAAAAAAATTCTTATTTCTGAAAGTAGCTTCAAGCTGCCTTTAGAAGAAGGCGAGTATTTCTGGAGAATTTCCGCCGTCTACGATGACGATGAAAGCGCGGTGGCCTCACGACCCATTAAATTTAAAGTGTCGGCACAAATCAAACAAGAAGTAAATCCGCAGATTTTTG